>DASWDC010000093.1:0-5589 GCA_036395655.1 Actinomycetota bacterium
GAGCGCGGCTTCCGGGCCCAGCCGGACAACCAGCCGGACAACCGCCATGCCGGTGGCGACATCGGGCTCGGCCTCTACCTGTGCCGGGAGCTGGCCCGCGGCATCGGCGCGCAGGTCCTGCTGGAGCGCTCCGGCCCCGACGGATCGGTGTTCAGCGTGCGGCTGCCGGCCCCGGCAACCACCCCGCTGGGCCTGAGCACCCAGACTCAGCGGGACGCGAGCCCGGGACCCGGCACCAGTCCCGCGCCGTTGGCGAAAGAGCAGGTCGCCTCATAGCACCGCGCAGCCGTCCGGAATAGCGGTCACGGTTGCGGTCACCAGCCGACGGCGCCGTCGACCAGTTCACGGATGAGGTCAGCGTGGCCGTTGTGGCGGGCGTACTCCTCGATCATGTGGACGTAGATCCAGCGCAGGGAGACCTCCTCGCCACGGCGCAGGCCGGTGTCGTCGAGCGCGAAGCGGGCGGCGTGCTCGCGGCTGGCGGCGCATTCCTGCTGCCAGGCCGCCAGGTCGTGGTCGAAGTCGGCGTTGTCGAGCGGGACCAGCTCGCTGTCGTCGACAGCGAGGTCATAGAAGAGCGGCTTGGTGTCGGAGGCGCGCAGCAGGACCCGGGTGAACCAGTTGCGCTCGACGTCGGCCATGTGGCGCACCAGGCCGTGCAGCGACAGCAACGAAGTCGGGACCGGGCGGGCGACCAGGCCGGCGCGGTCGAGGCCCTCGCACTTCAGCTGCAGCGTCATGCGGTGGAACTCCAGCCAGGCTTCCAGCATCGGGCGCTCGTCGGCGATGTAGGCCGGCTCGGTGCGGCGTGAGTCCTGCAGGTCTTCGACCATCGTTCACTCCTCCGGTTTGTCAGCCGCGGCGGGCAGCAGCGCCAGCACCAGATCGCGGAAACGCGGCTGGATACGGGCGGTGACCTCAAGGACTTCCTGGTGGGTGACTGGGGAGCCGCCAACCCGGTGGACGTTGGTGATGGCGGAGACGGCGGCGACGCGGAGGCTGTGGGCGCGGGCGGCGATCACCTCGGGGACGGTGGACATGCCGGCCGCGTCGGCGCCCCAGCTGCGGAACATGGCGATCTCGGCGGGGGTCTCGTAGCTCGGGCCGGGGGCGGCGAGGTAGACGCCTTCGCGCAGGGGGATGCCCCGCTCGGCGGCGATGCGGGCGGCCTCCGCGCGCAGGTCCTTGTCGTAGGCGCCGGCCAGGTCGACGAACGTGGCGCTGCCGCGCAGGGGGTTGTCCGGAAGGAGGCTGATATGGTCGCGCAACGCCATCAGGTCGCCAGGCTCGAAGTCCAGGTTGATCCCACCGGCCGCGTTGGTGGCCAGCAAGGTGCGGCAGCCGAGCAGGGCCGCCAGGCGCGTGGCGAAGGCCGCCTCGGCCGCCGACCAGCCCTCGTACAGGTGGACCCGCCCGGCCAGCACCAGCACCGGCACGCCGCCGAGCCGGCCGGCCACCAGGGCACCGATGTGCCCGGGGACCCGTGGCACCGGAAGGCCTGGCACCTCGGCGGCTGGGATCCGCACCGCGCCCTCCACCTGGTCGGCCAGGCCGCCCAGACCCGAGCCGAGCACCAGCGCGACCAGCGGCCGCTCCGGCAGCCGCGGCGTCACCGCCGCAGCGGCGGCGGTGAGCCGCTCAGGGACCTCGAAGGTGACGCTCACGATAGCGGCCTCAGGCGCGGTTGTAGGCGTCCTCCAAGCGGATGATGTCGCTCTCGTCGAAGAACCCGAAGGCGATCTCGAGCACCCGGCCGCGGGGTCCGGCGGAGGAGAGGCGGTGCAGCGAGCCGCGCATGATGAGGATCTCGTCGCCGACGGCGGGCTCGAAGACGTCGTCGTCGACCTGGACGCGGAGGCCCGTGTCCAGGACGATCCAGAGCTCGTCGCGCTTCTCGTGCTGCTGGAGGCTGAGCGTCTGGCCGGCGTCGACCGTCAGGATCTTGACCGTCGACTCCTGGTTATGGGTGAACTGCCGGAAGTTCCCCCATGGACGGTCGTCCTGGATGATCGCGCCCAGGATCTCCGAAGCGCCGAGGACTGGCATCGCAGTGGTTCCTTTCACGTTCGCGGTAGCGCTCAGGAGCTGGACGCCGGCTTCTCGGCCTCGTCGACCAGCATGATCGGGATGTCGTCACGGACCGGATAGCGGTAGTGGCACTGGCGGCACTCGATCACCTGCTCCGCCTCGCGGTAGTCGACCTCGCCGCGGCAGTTCGGGCAGGCCAGGATCGCGAGCAGGTCAGCACTCACAGCCATGTGGACTCTCCTCAATCTCCAGTGGACGTCGAAACTTCGCTTGAAGCTTCAGCTTAAGCCGACTCGCCGTCGATCAGGCCGAGCACGCGGTCGCGCACCGCGGCCATCCGCTCGTCGGTGTCGGCCTCGACGTTGAGCCGCAGCAGCGGCTCGGTGTTGCTCGGGCGCAGGTTGAACCACCAGCCCCCGGCGTCCTTGTCCGCGTCCGCCTCGACGGTGAGGCCGTCGGTGCGGTCCTGCCGCTGGCCGTCGAACGCCTCGGCGACCTGCTCGATGACCGCCTTGGGGTCGTCGCCGGCGACCCGGCGGTTGACCTCGCCGGAGTCGGCGTAGCGGCGGTAGGGCGCCAGCACCCGCGACAGCGGCGCCTCGGCGCGGGACAGCACCTCCAGGGTCACCAGCGCGGCGATCAGGCCGGAGTCGGCGCGGTAGTTGTCGCGGAAGTAGTAGTGGCCGGAGTGCTCACAGCCGAAGATCGCGCCGGTGTCGGCCATGATCGCCTTGATGAACGAGTGGCCCACCCGGGTGCGGACCGGGGTGCCGCCGGCCTCGCGGATCGTCTCCGGCACCACGTGGGAGCAGATCAAGTTGTAGAGCACGGTCGCGCCCGGCTCCCGCTCGCACATGGTCCGCGCCACCAGCGCGCCGACCAGGCTGGACTGGACGATGCCGCCCCGCTCGTCGACCAGGAACACCCGGTCGGCGTCGCCGTCGAAGGCAAGCCCGACGTCGGCGCCCTCCTCAAGGACCCGGGCCTGCAGGTCCTTGAGGTTGTCGGGGTTGATCGGGTCGGCGGGATGGTTGGGGAAGTTGCCGTCCAGCTCGAAGTACATCGGGACCAGCTGGCACGGCAGCCTCTCGAAGATCCTGGGGAGCACGAAGCCGGCCATGCCGTTGCCGGCGTCGGCGACCACCTTGAGCGGCCGGAGGGCGGACACGTCGACGAAGCCGCGCACGTGCGCCGCGTAGCGGTCGACCAGGTCCTCGCGGGCCTCGACCTGGCCGGGCTGGGCGGCGTCGGTCGCCGGCTCCCCCGCCGCGACCATGTTCCTGAGGTCGGTGAGGCCGGACTCCTCCCCCACCGGGACCGCGCCGGGGCGGCAGAACTTCAGGCCGTTGTAGCGCGAGGGGTTGTGGGAGGCGGTGAGCATGATCGCGGCCACGTCCAGCGACCCGGAGACGTAGTAGAGCATGTCGGTCGAGCACAGCCCGATCCGCAGCACGTCGGCGCCCTGGCTGGTGGCGCCCTTGGCGAGCGCGTCGGCCAGCGGGCCTGACGACGGGCGCATGTCCTGCCCGATCGCCAGCGTCCTGGCGCCGGTCAGCGGGATGAACGCCCGCCCGATCCGTTCCGCCAGGCCCTCGTCAAGCTGGTCGGGGTACTCGCCCCGCACGTCATAGGCTTTGAAGACCTTGCTCAGATCCCCCAGATCGGCGGCCGCCACCCTCACTCCTTAGCACGGAACTTGGTCGAGGGCCGAGTTTACCCGTCCTGACGCCTCTTGAAGCGCCGCCGCGACGGTCGAAGCGCCGTTCGGAGGCGAGGGTGAGGACGTCTTTGAGGGCGACGGTGCGCTCGCCCTTGTACCAGCCCTTCCATTCGCAGTTACGGCAGGAGGCGAAGGTGCGCTGCTCCTCGGGGGCGAGCTGGATGGTGATGGCGGTGAGGCGGCGACCGGCGCAGTTCGGGCAGGCTGACGCTGACATGGGCTTCTCCCGTGGGCTTCCGTGGGCTTCTCCCGGCGGAGCGGCTGGCGGCTGGCTTGGCGTAGATCTGCTGGCATTGATCGGATGCGCCGGCCCATACCTTGAGGCCAACCTCGGGGTCAAGCACCGTCAACCGTCGCCACGGGCGGCCGGAGGCCCTATCGTGGTGTCATCCCAGGCCCCCTTCCCCGGGCCGCTCGTTCGAGGAGGTCAGGCTGCCACGTCCCCGTCACGCGCGACGGCCGCCGCGGCCGCGCCTGACCCTGCCCGAGGTGCAGCCCGCGGGCACCGGGGAGAGCGCCTTCATGCGGCTGGTCGAGGCGGCGGTGGCCTCGATCCCCGAGGAGTTCCGCCAGCGGCTCGACAACGTCGAGTTCGTGGTCGAGGAGATCCCCCGCGGCGACGAGGTCCCTGGCGAGGGCATCCCCCTCGGCCTCTACCTGGGCGTCCCGCTGACCGAGCGGAACGCGGGCTACTACGGCGTGCTCCCCGACCGGATCGTGATCTTCCGCCGCCCGATCGAGGCGCGTGCCCGCTCCGAGGCGGCCCTGGCCGCGCTGGTGCGCGAGGTCGTCATCCATGAGGTGGCCCACTACTTCGGGATCGACGACGACCGCCTCGACGAGCTGGGCTGGTAGCCCGTTCGTTCAGGAGGCGGCGGGTCCCTGGACCACTGGACCGCCGGCCGGGACACCGCCGACCACGGCGCCCGGGATCGCCTCGCCCTCGCCGAGGAGCGCCACCAGCACGCCAGGCTCGCCGGCTTCGACGTCGAGCGCGTCGACCTGCCCGGGGACGTCCCGGACCACGACCCGTCCCGGCGGGAGGGTCAGCGCCTGGGTCGGTGGTGGCGCGGTGGCGCCCCTGCCGGTGCCAGTCGCGGCCTTGCCGCCGTTCCGCGTGGCGGCTTGGCCGGAGGGCTGGCCGCCAACCGGGATCAGCTGCGCGGTGACGGCGCTGTCGGAGGTGTTGACCAGGACGACCTTGCCGCCGGTGGCGCCGGGGACCAGCCAGCTGCGGTCGGGGAGGGCGGTGCCGGGATCGACATAGGCGACCTGCTGCGCGCCAGCCAGGGCGCTCGACACCCGCAGGGCGGCGATGTAGTGGGTGCCGTCGCGTGAGCTGACCTGGAGGCCGAAGCTGCCGCCCGAGGCCGGTGAGGACGCGGTCGTCGGCGGGTTGATCGGGATCTGCGCCAGGGCGCCGCTCGGAATGGGCTTGTCAAAAGCCGGGTCGTGCAGGTCGAAGGCACCCTTGTCGCCGATGACCCTGGCGCTGACCTGCAGCGGGCTGGTGGAGGGGTTGGAGACCAGCAGGGTGGTCTGGTGGCCGTTGCCGCTGAAGCCGCCGGCGAACGACCAGCTGGAGCGGGGCGTGGACTGGCCGGGCACGAAGGTCGACGGCTGGCCCTGATGCGTGATGACCCCGCCGACCACAAACCGGCCGGTGCGGGCCACCGCCTCCACCGAGAACGGCAGGCCTTGGGCGGCGCTGAATTTGACCGGCCTCGCCACGGTGGAGCGGCGCGGCACGAAGATCTCGTCAGTCTCAGCGACCAGGGCGCCGTTGGGCAGGTGCGGGACCAGGTCGACCACGGCGTCGTCGGCGTCGGGATTGGCGATCA
>DASWDC010000094.1:0-4200 GCA_036395655.1 Actinomycetota bacterium
CGCCGGCGGGTCGCGATGGCCGAGTTCCATCGCCATCCTGGTGAGGTCGGCCTTGTTGCCGAGCCCCAGCTTCTGGCGGATGCGCTTGACGTAGGTGTCCACCGTCGACTGGCTCACCCCCATCCGCCGTGCCGTCTGCCCGCGGGTGAACCCCGCCGCGATGCAGCTGAGCGTCTCCTGCTCCCTCGGGGCGAGCTGCCCCCAGTCCGGCCGGCTCCCGTTGTGGCCCGGCGCCTGGTCCTGGTCCAGGTCGGCCTGGAGCATGTCGGCGAGCTGCGAGGAGAGGTAGAAGCCGCCGGCCGCGACCTGGCGGACTCCCTCGATGAAGGCGTCGTCGCTGGCCTGCTTGGTGAGGTAGCCGTCGGCGCCGGCCCGGATCGCGTCCAAGATGTCGCCGCGTGTCCGGGAGGCCGACATCACCAGCACCCGGCAGCGCGGCGCCAGCGCCGCGATGGCGCTGAGCGAGGGCCTGCCCGGCTCCAGGTACAGGTCGAGGATCACCACGTCCGGGGCGACGCCGGCCGCCTCGACCTCCGCCACCGAGGGCGCGGCGCAGACGACCTCGATCTCCGGGTGCGCCTGGAACAGGTGCTCGACGCCCCAGCGCGCCACCGGGTGGTCGTCAATAATCGCGACCCGAATCATCGCCATCGGCACATCCCTGATTCCCCCCACGGACCGGATGTCATGCCAGCGCCACGCCTTGGTCATGGCTGCTGACGATCTGCAGATTGTTCCGTGGACGGCTGGACCGGCGCACGTCCCGAATTCTGGGGACACGGCCCCGGCGCGGACGCGGGTGCGGGTGCGACAGCGGGTGCGGCGGCGAGCGCGGGCACCCACAGCTCGACATAGGTGCCGGTGCCGGGGGTGCTGTCGATGCGGACCGCCCCGCCCACCTGCCGCACGCGGGCGGTCAGCGAATGGGGGATCCCGACCCCGTGGCGGACGGTGGCCGGGTCGAAGCCGCGGCCCTGGTCGAGCACGCTCACCTGCACCCCGCCGCGCTCGGGCACGGCTCGGACCACCGCCCGGTTGGTGCCCGCGTGCTTGCGGACGTTGCCGAGCGCCTCCTCGACCGCGCCGGCGACCGCGTCCACCACCTCGCCGGCGACGGCGAGGCCGTCAGCGGCGATCCGGGCGGCGTTCAGGTCGACCCGCAGCCCCGCCGCGGCCTGCCGCTCGACCACCTCCCCGAGGGCGGCGACCAGGTCGCCGCGGGCGCCGTCGAGGCCGCCCTCGATGAGCTGGCGCAGCCACACCGCCTCGCCGGCGATGCGGTCGCGGATGCGCCCGTCCGGCACCCAGCCGCCCCGCCCCAGAAACTCGAGCGTCTGCAGCACGCGGTCGTGGAGGTCGCGGAAGTTGCCGGCCCGCTCCCGCTCGTGCTCCAGCGCGGCCTCGACCGCCCGCATGCGCAACTCCTGCAGCTCCTGCGCGTGGCGCGAGCTGGTCAGCTCCATGCCGCGCTCGACCGCCTCCTGGCGGGCCTGGTCGAGCTGCCGGCTGAGGCGCCGGTACCAGCCGCACACCCCCCAGGCGACCAGGGCATATGCCCAATAGGTCACCGAGTTGACCAGCAGGGTGCTGCCAAACCCGAAGCGGGCCGTCATCACCCCGATGTAGACGCCGCTCATCAGCGCGGTGAGCAGCACCACGCCGGAAAGGCGGCGGACCACGATCCCGACCAGCGCCATGGCGACGACGGTGTAGGGATAGAAGAAGATGTCCACGTAGGGGTTGTGGGAGGGCTTGAGCAGCGCGGTCAGGACCCACAGCGACACCATGCCGGCGGCGATGTCGACGGCCAGCAGCCGCTCGCTGGCCAGCGCGCCCCGGCGCCGCCCGGCCTCCACCAGCAGCACGCTCTCCGTCCAGACGCCAGCCAGCAGCACCACCAGCAGGACCGGGTGCCGGAAGTGCTCCCAGGCGACCACGCTGGCGACCGTGACCTGGACCAGGACGGCCAACCGCATCAACGAGAAGAGCAGCAGCAGGAACCGCTCGCTGCTCGCCTGGGCTTCACCGGTCCGGCTGGGGGACTGCATCGGGCCACCACCACGTCACGCCAAAAGGGGCAACGGCGGTAGTGCCGGATTCTACTAGATCAAGCAGTTCTTCTCAGACCGGCGTCTCGGCAGGCGGCCTCCAGGACCTCCAGGCCGAAGGCGTCGACCGGGCCGAGGGCGCCGGCGCCGTTCACCTCGCCGGCGGCGAGGCGGGTGGCGGCGAAGGCGAGCAGCTGGCCGGTGAGGTCGTAGCCGTTGCCGCCGGCCAGGCGCACGCGCGCCAGCTCGCGGCCGGCGGCGTCGCGGGCGACCGCGATGACCAGGGCGCCGGTGCGGGCCCGCGCGGCGGCGTCGGGGCCCTGGCCGGTGCGGCCGAGCGCCCGCTCGCCGCGCTGCTGGAGACGGCGGCGGGCGCCGGGCAGGGCCAGCGCCACCGGCTCCAGCAGGGAGGCGAGCTGCAGGGCGCGGCTGCGGCGCCCGAACCAGCCGAGGTAGACGTCGACCTCCCGCAGCTGTGGCGCCCACCGTGGCAGGGCGAGCTGCTCGCTGCCGCCGAAGGAGACGGCGGGCAGCTGCCGGCCGTCGTCGGCGAAGCGGCGCACCCGCCGGGCGATCGGCTCGGTCACCAGCCGGCCGTCCCGCCAGACGTGCTGGCGCTGCCCTGGGCCGGTGGCGATGGTCGCGCGGGTGCCGCTGCTCATCCCCGACGCGCTGGTGTCGCCGGTCAGGAAGTAGCCGATCTCGACCCGGCGCGGCACCGCTCCGGCGCCGTCAGCGGCGCCGTCAGCGGCGCCGCCGGCGGCGTTGCGGGCGTCTTGGATGGCGAGCCCGCCCGCCAGGTTCCCGGGGACGAAATCGTAGCCGAAGGCGGTGAGCAGCGCGGCGCCGCTGCGCTCGGCCTTGGGGCCGAACTCGGCGAAGACCCGGCGGATGAAGGGCGCCTCGCCGGTGCTGTCGACGTAGTGGACGCCCATGCCGGCCGCGGCGGCGACCGCTGGCTCGCCGTAGCGGGTGAACGGCCCGACCGTCGAGACCAGCACGTCCCCGGGTTCGACCAGCGCCCGCACCGAGGCCGGGTCGGTCGCGTCGGCGACGGCGGCCTCCAGCCCGCCGTGCTGGTCGGCCAGCGCGGCGAGCCGTTCCCGGCCGCGCCCGGCCAGCACCGGCCGCTGCCCGGCGGCGGTCAGCGCCTCGACGGTGAGCCGGCCGGTGTACCCGGCGGCGCCGAAGACAACGATGCGAGCCATAGATACCTATTGCACCTGTCGAGGAGGGCTGGAAACAAGTACTTGCGCGCGGATGATCGCCTGCGTATACTCGACTGCGAGTATTAGCCACCGAGCAACCCGACGCTGAACCCACCTGGGAGCCACCTGAGCATGAGCAAGCGGAAGGTCTCCAACCAGCTGGCGCTGGCGGTCCTGGCGCATCTCGAGGAGCGTCCCATGCACCCCTACGAGATGGCCACCACCATGCGCGAGCGTGGCAAGGAGCACAGCATCAAGCTCAACTTCGGCTCCCTCTACACCGTCGTCGAGTCGCTGCAGCGGGCCGGCTTCATCACCGCGCAGGAGACCGTCCGCGAGGGCCGCCGCCCCGAGCGGACCGTCTACGAGATCACCGAAGCCGGGCGCGCCGAACTGTACGACTGGCTGTGCGAGCTGCTCGGCGAGCCAGCCAAGGAGTACCCGCGGTTCATGGCCGGGCTGAGCCTGCTGGGCGTCCTCCCCCCCGCCAAGGGCATCGCGGTCCTCAAGCAGCGCGAACGGCGCCTCGCCGAGTTGCTCACGGAAGGCCGGCAGATGCTGTCCGGATGGATCGACGGCACGCGCGGCACCGCGCCCCTGCCGCGCGTGTTCCTGATCGAGACGGAATACGAGCTGGCCATGCGCGAGGCCGAGCTGAACTGGCTGCGCGGGCTGCTCCGCGAGATCGAGGGCGGCACCCTCAGCGGGGTGGAGCTGTGGGAGCAGTTCCACCAGCTCAAAGCCGCCGGAACAAGCGAACCGCCCGCAACCGCCCCAGGAGAGGAGGGAGCCGCACGGACGCCGCCACCATGACGCGCCACGACCCCCAGCGGGGTGTTGCCGCACACCGCCAGGGGTCGTGATCCCCAAATGCCCCGGTCCGCAGAGCGAACCCGACACTCGAGGGCTGCATCCCGAGCATAGTCAGGTCGGACTCCAAGGAC
>DASWDC010000095.1:0-3495 GCA_036395655.1 Actinomycetota bacterium
CATCTGGTGGCTCGCCTCGGTCATGCCGTAGGCCTCCAGCACCGGCACGCCATAGGCCGCCTGCATCTCGTGGAACTGGTCGAGCGGGAGGGCCGCGCTGCAGGAGCGCACGAACCGCAGCGCCGGGAAGCGGGCGCGATCCCCAGCGGCGCCGGCCGCGCGCCGCAGCAGCAGCCGGTGCAGCGTCGGGGAGCCCGAGAACCAGGTGACCCGCTGCGACGCCAGCAACGGCAGCAGCCCGAGCGGGTGGTCCAGCGCCGGCGCGACCACCGTGCCACCCGCGCCGAAGGTCGCCAGTGCGGAGGCGACCAGCCCGTGCACATGGAACAGCGGCATCGCGCAGAGCGACACGTCCCCCGGTCCGAGCTGGTAGCTCCGCACGATGTTGTCAACCGACGCGGCGAGGTTCCGGTGGCGCAGCGGCACCCGCTTCGGCCGGCTGGTGGTCCCACTGGTGTGCAGGACGAGCGCGACGTCATCGGGAGACAGGCCGTCAGCGGCGGCGACCTCCCTGAGGCGGCTCGGTTCGGCGGTGAAGCCCGCCGCGGCGACGCCCGGTTCCGCGCCGTCACCCCCCCACCCCTGGGGGGCCCCCCCGAGAGCCAGACTATCAGGAACCGGGGCTGCTTCGGAGTGGTTGTCCACAGGGTTTGACCTGGGCGTTTGGGCTTTGACCTTGAGCGAATTCTGGTCGCTGAAGGCCGCCTCGACCACCAGGCCGCCAGCGGGAATGGCGGCCCGCGCGGCAGCGGCCTGCCCGGGGCCGGTGACGAGCACCCTGGCGCCGGAGTCTTCCAGGGAGAAGCGGAACTCGGTTTCGGTGTAGGCGGGGTTCAGCGGGGCCGCGGTCGCCACAGTGGCGGCGGCGAGGAACGCCACGATCGCCTCGGCGCCGTTGGGGAAGACGATCGCGACCCGGTCGCCGCGCCCAACTCCCATGCCGGCGAGGCGCTGGGCCAGTTCCGCCACCCGCGCCCGCAGCTGGCGATAGGTGAGCCGCGGCCCCCCCGGGCCAGGGACGATCAGCGCGAGATCAGCCGCGTCGCCGCGGCCGAGGACGTCCTCCAGCGTCTGCTCCATGACCCGATGGTAGCGGCGGCTGGTAGCGGCGGCGGCTTGGTTGCTCAGCTGCTCGCTCCGAGCGCGGCGGCGATCGACCGCTCGAAGGGCGGCCGCAGCACGCCACGCTCGGTGATGAAGGCGCTGATCAGCGCGGCGGGGGTGACGTCGAAGGCGGGGTTCCAGGCGCTGGCGCCCGCCGGCGCCACCGTCGTGCCCGGGGCTCCGGGGATGGGGAGGTCGCGGACCTCGGCGGGGGCGCGCAGCTCGATGGTGATCTCCGCGCCGCTGGCGACGCGCGGGTCGAAGGTGGCCAGCGGCGCGGCCACGTAGAACGGGACCCCGGCGGCGCGGGCGGCGAGGGCGTGGGCATAGGTGCCGATCTTGTTGGCGGTGTCGCCGTTGCGGGCGATGCGGTCGGCGCCGACCAGGACCGCGTCGGCCTGCCCGCTGGCCAGCGCCCATGGGCCGGCGCCGTCGGGCAGCAGGGTCACGTCGATGCCGGCGGCCAGCAGCTCCCACACGGTGAGGCGGCTGCCCTGCAGCAACGGGCGGGTCTCGCAGGCGAGCACGGCGACGGGCTCGCCCCGTTCGGCCTTCTGGTAGACGACGCCGAGCGCGGAGCCGACCTCGGCGGTGGCGAGCCAGCCGGTGTTGCAGTGGGTGAGCACCCGCGCGACGCCCTCCAGCTCGGCCCGGCCGTGCTCGGCGAGGCGGCGGCAGGCGTCGCGGTTCTCCAGGCGGATCCGCTCGGCCTCGGCCAGCGCCAGCGCCCGGAACTCGCCCGGGTCGCGGCCACGCTCGGCGGCCGCACGGACCCGGCCGACCGCCCATGACAGATTGACCGCGGTCGGGCGGGCGCTCCCGATGCGCTCGGCGGCCTCGGCGAGCGCGGCAAGCGCCTGCCCCAGGTCGGCGCGCTCGCGCTCCATCAAGCCGACCACCACGCCGTAGGCGCCGCAGAGACCGATCGCCGGCGCGCCGCGCACCCGGAGGCGCTGGATCGCCTCCTCGACCCGCGCGACGGTCTCCAGGCGCAGGACCTCGACGCGGCCAGGCAGGAGGGTCTGGTCGATGATCAGCAGGCCACCGTCCCAGGCGACCGAGCGGCGTTCGGCGACCAGGTCGAGGGCGGTCCGCTGGGGCTGGGCCCTGGTCATCGGCCGCGATGGAGGCCGGTCAGCGGACGGGCGGGCGGCGCTCCCGCTCGGCGAGCACGACCTCGATGCCGCCGGTGACGTCGTTCACCAGGTTGAAGAGCAGGGTGAGCAGGACGGTCACCACACTCCACAACACCACCCCGAACACGCCGAGCAGGACGTACCAGCGGAACACCTGGCCTGCCGAGAACTGCACCGTGAGCGTGAACTTGTCGGCGAAGCCGCTGATCGTGTCGAAGAAGCCCATCTGGGTCAGCACGAACCAGAGCACCGCCAAGACCAGCAGCCCGATCAGCATCAGGCAGGAGTAGAACAGCAGCGAGAACTTCAGCACCGACCAGGGGTCGAGCCGCCGGAGCACCAGCCGGGCGCGCCGGTCGACCTGCTGGGCGGTCCCCGCCTTGGCGGGCACGACCGGCTTGGAGGTGGCCGGGCGGGTCTGCGTCTGCACCTGCGGGTACTGGCCGCTCATCCACGCACCGCCGACCTTGATCGCCGCCTCAGTGCGCCCCACGTGCCGCTCATGTGCTACTCCTCGTCCTTGACGACCGGGGCCACGGCCGCCACCCGGGTGCCGTTGGAGCCCAGCCGCATGATCCGGACGCCCTGCGTGGCACGGCTGGCGCGCCGGATCTCGTTGACGCGGGTGCGGATGACCTGGCCGCTGTCGGTGATGAGGAAGACGTCGTCTTCTTCCTGCACCACCATCGCGCCCGCGAGGAACCCTCTGGCCTCGATCAGTTCGGCGGTCTTGACACCCTGGATGGCGCGGCCCTTGCGGGCGTACTGCTCCAGCGGGGTGCGCTTGCCGAAGCCGGCGTCGGTGATGACCAGCAGGTCGGCGCCGGAGCGGACCACCTCCATCGCCAGGACCTGGTCGTTGGAGCGCAGTTTCATCGCGGTGACTCCGCTGGTCTGGCGGCCCATCGGGCGCACGCTCGCCTCGCTGAACCGGACCGCCATCGCCTTACGCGAGACGAACAGCAGGTCGTCGTCGCCGGAGGTGAGCTTGACGCCGATGAGCTCATCGTCATCTCTCAGGTTGATCGCGATCAGGCCGACACGGGGCGAGTCGTACTCCAGCAGAGCGGTCTTCTTCACCATCCCATTCTTGGTACCAAGAACAAGGAACTTACCATCGTCGTAGTCGTCCAGGTCGAGCACGGCCGCGATCTTCTCGTCCGGCTGGAAGGTCGCCCCTGGGATGTTGGCGATGTAGGTGCCGCGCGAATTGCGCGCCGCCTCGGGCAGCTCGTGCACCTTCACCCGGTAGACG
>DASWDC010000096.1:0-2022 GCA_036395655.1 Actinomycetota bacterium
CGAATACACCACCCCCGGAGCCCGCCGGATCGCCGCGAACACCCGATCAGTCCCGGCCATCGCCGGCACCGCCTTCGGCGACACGAACGACCCCACCTCGATCCGCCCCACCCCAGCGGCGCTGAGGGCATCCACCAGCCGCACCCGCGCCTCCACCGGCACCGGCGCCTCCCCTTGCAGCCCATCACGAGGCCCGACCTCGCGGATGCTCACCGCCATTGGCAGCTCCATGGACACCTCTTTTGGAGGGTACGGACCAGACGATCGTAGCGGCCTCGCGACTGAAGCCGGGGAGGCTGGACGAACCGGCCTACATGCGGCCGAGGAGGTCCTGCTTCTTGCGCTGGAACTCGGCTTCGGTGATGACGCCGCGGTCGCGGAGGGCGGCGAGGCGTTCGAGGTCCTCGAGGGCCGAGGGGGGGCGGCCGCCACCGGTCATGCGCTGCTGGTTGGCCTCCATCTGGCGGTAGATTTCGAGCTGGACGGCCTCGGGGCGGCGGATGTCCTGGAAGGTGGACTGGCCGTGCTCGCCGGCGGATTCGATCTGGAGGTCGCCGGCGCCGATCAGGCGCTCGAAGAACGACTGGGAGAAGGTCACGTCGTTGAGGCGCTCCAAGGGAATCTCCTTGGAGTACTTGGCGATCAGGCCGTGGCGGTAGATCAGCCGGTCGCTGGTCAGCACGAAGTGGGTGGTGGCCCAGGTCACCACCCGTGGCAGCACCAGCACCAGGAACAGGAGCACGGCGGCGACACCGGCCGCCAGCCCGACGACCCCGGAGCGGTCGGCGGACGGCATGAGCAGCAGCGCGACCGCCACGGCCACCACGATCAGCACCGTGACCAGCGCGGGACCGACCAGCTGCCACCAGTGGGGCCGGAGATCGAGGATCAGCTCCTCGTTCTCGGCCAAGAGCCGACGCGGGAACCCCACCTCGATAGCCTCCTTGAGAATGCCACCCGGGCGGAGCGTAGCAACTAGGCGAAGCCTACTCAACCAGTGGCAAGGCGGAGATGCTCGACATCGGCGGCGCTGACCTCGACGCGGCGGCCGCTGCTGGTGAGGACGACCAGGCTGCCGTTGGGGGTGAGGTCGACGGCGGTGCCGTCCACCGGGGCGGCGTCCAGGCGGGTGGCGCGGACTGGCTGGCCGATGGTCTCCAGCTGGTCGCGGTAGGCGGCGAGAATCGCGCCGGGAGCGCCGTCGGCGAGCTGCCGGTAGCCGGCGAGGAAGCGCTCGCCCCAGGCGCCGAGCAGGGCGGCCCGGTCGACCGGGTGACCGGCGGCCAGCGCGACGCTGGTGGCGCGGCTCGCCACCTCGGGTGCCCACCCCGCCACGCCCTCCATCAGACCCTGGTTGACGTTGACGCCCATGCCGAGGATGACGCCGGCGAGCCGCTCTCCCTCCATCCGGGTCTCGGCGAGCAGCCCGGCGGCCTTGCGGCCACCGATGAGCAGGTCGTTCGGCCACTTCAGCCCGACCGGGCTGTTCGTAGGGCTCCCGACCGGGAGATCCGCAGCAGCAACCGCCCGGACGGCCTCAGCCAGCGAGACCCCGGCGAGCGCGGCGCACAGCCAGACCGACCGGACCGGGAGCGGGGGGCGCAGCACCACCGAGACCAGCAGGGAGCTGCCCGGCGGGGCGACCCAGCTGCGGCCGAGGCGGCCACGGCCGGCGGTCTGCTCCTCGGCGACCACGGTGGTCCCCTCGGGGGCGCCGGCGTCGGCCAGGTCGGCGGCGACCGCCATGGTGGATGGGGTTTTCGCGACCACGGTCAGTGGGGAGAAGAACGACGGCAGGGCAGCGCGAAGCCGCTCCTCGTAGCCGCCCAGCTCATCCACATTCTTCACAGATGTTCCCGTCGGGACGCCGGTCATGCGGTAACCGTACATAGAATGCCTTGGTCTATGGGCCGACTGGGCGATGGGGCGGGAGGGTCGAGGTGGCACCACCACAGCCGAAGACGATGAAGGAGCGGATCGACGAGCTCCGCAAGCGCCGGGAGCAGGAGCTGCACGCCGGCT
>DASWDC010000097.1:0-3590 GCA_036395655.1 Actinomycetota bacterium
TCGCTCGCCCAGCCCGACGGCGTGAAGCGCCGCGGCGGCGATCGCGCGGTCGGATCGGCCGGCGCCGCGGAGCCAGCCGATGCGGCGGTAGCGGCCCATCAGCACCACCTGCGCGGCGCTGACCGGGAACTCGGTGTCGAGGGTGTCGGCCTGCGGCACGTAGGCGACCTCGCGCCGGGTGGCGGCCGGCGGCCGGCCGAGCACCCGGATCGACCCGCTGGCCACCGGGACCAGGCCGAGAGTCGCCTTGATCAAGGTGGACTTGCCGGCGCCGTTGGGGCCGATGAGCGCGACCGAGCTGCCCGCCGTGACCACGCCGTCGACCGCCTCCACCACGGAGACGCGGTCGTAGGCGATCGTGGCCCGCCGGTACTCGAGCACCGGCTCCGGTCCCGGCTCCGCGGGCGTCACCTCAGACCCCACCGAGGGCGCTCACGATCGTCCTGGTGTTGTGCTCCTCCATCTGGAGGTAGGTGGCGCCCGCGGAGCCGGGCGGGCCGAGCGTGTCGCCGTACAGGGCGTTCTCGCCTTCGACCACCTTGACGTGGGCCTCGCGGCCGATGGTGTCGGCGGTCTTGGGCGGCAGGGAGCTCTCCGAGAAGATCGCCTTCACGCCGGTCTCCTTGATCTTGGCGACGAGGTCGGCGACGTCCTTGCCGGACAGTTCGGCGGAGGTGTCGAAGCTCGGGATGATCGAGCCGACGAACTCGAGCCCATAGCGATCGACATAGTAGCCAAAGGCGTCGTGGTTGGTGACCAGCTTCTTGTTGGCGAGCCCGCTGACCTGCCGGGCGATGTCGGCGTCGAGGCTGGTCAGCTTGGCGTCGTAGGCGTCGAGGTTGGCCTTGAAGGCGGCGGCGCCGGCCGGGTCGGCGGCGGCGAAGGCCCGCTCGATGTTGGCGGACATGACCTTGGCGTTGCGCGGGTTGTGCCAGATGTGCGGATCGCCGGTCTTCTCCTCGGCGGTGCCGTTACCGGAGCGGATCTTGACGCCCTGGCTCGCGTCCACCACGGTTCCGGTGAAGCCCGCGCTCCTGACCGCGTCGTCGAACCATTTCTCCAGGCCGACGCCGTTCTTGACCACCAGGTCGGCCTGGGCGATCGCGTCGATGTCGGCCGGGGAGGGCTCGTAGTCGTGGGGATCGACGTTCGGCTTGAGCACGCCGGTCAGCTTGATGCGGTCGCCGCCGATCACCCGCGCGAAGTCCTGCACCTGGGTGGTGGTGGCCACCACCTTGAGCACCTTGCCGCCACCGGTTCCGGCGCCGGGACCGGTGCTCGTGGAACTGGAGCAGCCCGCCGCCACGATCAGGGCGGCGAGGGCGGTGATGAGCATGACCAGGTGACGGTTGCGCACGTTAGCTCCCAGAAGCAGCGGTCTCGAACCAGCACCTACATGAAAATGGTTATCAGATTCGTTGTCAACTGGCGCGATCACGAGCAGAGCGACCAGCGGACCCGGCAGGACACCACCGAGGGCCGGTCCGCTGTCGGCAAATTCGGTTTGGAATGTCACAGGCAGATGCTAGTTTCGCTGTAGACGAGAATGATTTGGCCGGATATTCGGCGGAGGCCCGCATGCACCCACAGTTGACTTCGGAACTGGTTGCGCTACGGCGCAGCGAATTCCTGCACCAGGCCGAGCAGGCCCGCAAGATCGCCCAGAGCCGCTCGCCCGGCGCCGCGGCGTCACCCGCGACCCGCACCCCGTGGCGCTCCGCCGCCGGGTTCGTGCTGGTACGGCTCGGTATGCGCCTGGCTGGACGCGCGTTCGACAACCCGGTGGTGGTGGTCCGGCGCCTGCACGACGGCGAGCAGGCCGCAGTCGCGGTCATCTGGAACAAGCTGGACAAGGCCGCGTAAAGCTACGGGAACCCGCGCCGCGTGCGCGGATCTGGGTCTAGGCATCGCCATCCCGCTCCGACAACGGGGAAGAAGAGCAACATCTCCAACCCTTGAGGGAGCGGAACATGCAAGCTGGCGTTGGCATGCGGGCTGATTCCTGGCAGCGGTTCGCCGGGCTCGGCCGCGCCTGGGGCTGGGTCCTCTTCTTCGGGGTCCTGACCCTGGCCGTCGGGCTGGCGGCGATCGTCTGGCCAGGCCGGACGGTCGTGGTGATCGCCGTCCTGTTCGGGGTCCAGCTGCTGGTCTGGGGCGTCTTCCGCCTGATCCAGGCGCTCGCCCTCGGCGAGGCCAGCGGGGGCGCCCGGGTGCTGTACGCCCTGATCGGCATCCTGTCGATCATCGTCGGGATGCTGTGCCTGCGGCACGTCCTCCAGACGATCGCAGTGCTCGCGCTGCTGCTGGGGGTCTACTGGCTGGTCAGCGGCGTGGTGGAGACCTGGACCGCGCTGGCGCACAGCGACCTGCCGCACCGGGGCATGTCGATCGTCATGGGGGTGCTCGGCCTGATCGCCGGGATCGTGGTGCTCGCCGCGCCGGGCATCTCGCTGCTGACCCTCACGATCGTGCTGGGATGCTGGCTGATGCTGCTCGGCATCTCCGAGGTGGTCGCCGCGCTCCGCCTGCGCCGCCTCAAGGAGATGAGCGGCAACCACCGCGACTACGGCGGCGTGCAGCCCGCCTGACGCGATGCGCCGACGTGGCGTGCCGCGGCTGCTCAGCGCCGCTTCGGCCAGACGGTCACGGCCCGCGCTTCCTGGCGGGCCGTGACCTCGTTCACCACCCCGATCGCCAGCAGCGCGGCGGCCACCGTCAGCAGGTCGGCGACGGCCGCCACCCCCGCGGAGGGCCGCAGGTCCTCCAGCAGCACCGACGACAGCCCCAGCGTCAGCAGCGAGGCGAACGCCCGCACCGTGGCGAACCAGGTCGCCCGCGCCAGCACCGACGCCAGGAACGCGTACCACCACCAGGTGAGCAGCGGTGGCACCGGCCGCTGCCACCAGCGCCCGGCCGTGCCCCCGACCCCGCCCGCGCCCTCCAGCTCGTCGCGTAGCGGCAGGGCGGGGTCGCTGGCGCGCCAGAGGTCGTCGACGATCTGCTTGGGGCGAAACAATCCGAGCACGGGCACGAACCAGCCGACGCTCGCCCATACCGGCGCGAAGCGGAGCTGGCGCCCGCCAAACGCCACCAGGTTGTCATAGGCGCGCCGGACCCACACCAGGAACAGGTAGGCGGTCACCAGGAAGAGCAGCACCTGCGTGGTGCTGGTGGCCAGCGGCAGCCGCGCGGTGTCCCAGTGCCCCTCGCGGAACAGGTGCGCGAGGGTGGTGTCGCCGAGGTTGGTGAGCCCGCTGGCGACCCCGGCCGCCGCCGTCAGCCACAGGGCGACCCGCAGCCGTGCCGAAGGCGCCCGCAACGACTGGTAGTGCCACGGCCCGAGCGTCGGCACCGGCCCGGTCCCCGTCCCTGTCCCCGTGGCAGGGCCCGGCAGGCGCTGCGTCGGCGTCCGCGGCGGTCCCCCCACCTGGGCTTGGAGCTCGGCCTGGCGCTCGGCCTGGACCTTGGTCTGGACCTGACTCGGCGGCAACGGCCAGGTCTGACCCCGCGGCTGCGGCTGGGGCTGGGGCTGCAGGGCTTGGCGGGCGGCGGCCAGCTCCCCGCAGGTGGGGTGGCGCTCGGCCGGGGTC
>DASWDC010000098.1:0-3902 GCA_036395655.1 Actinomycetota bacterium
GGACCAGAGGCTGAACGATCGGGTCGGTGCCGCTCTCCTCGTCCCGCAGTGGGTCCTCACCGGCCTTCGCCCCGTAGGGGGACTCGTAGCCCGCGAAGCGCATGACCTCCTGGCGCGGGTCGTGCGCCCGCTTGAACGCGGCCTCTCCCGTCGAGGCGAGAAACAGCCGGCTCGCGGTCCCGGTCCCCGCCAGCACCACCGCCGCGGCCACCACCGCCACCGCGATCCCAGGGAAATGGACGAGCCGCAGCGGCGTCCGCAGCCACACCAGCCGCAGCCGCAACCATTGCAATGGCCGTCGCGCTCTCATGTCCCACCACCGCGCTCCGGCGCTACATTATCGGCGCCATCCAGGCCACGCAGGAGTACCCGGGTCCTGTGGGACAATTCTCGCATGCCCCTTCGTGCCCAACCAGGCCTGGTTTGCTTGGTCAACAGTACCAGGACGCACGACCTAGCAGTTTTGCAAGCAACTTGCTAGCATTCTGCGACATGAGAACGCTCTATCTGCGTGGCGTGCCTGACGACGTCGTCGAGCGCCTCGAACGGCTGGCCGCCAACGAGGGAACCTCCGTCAATGCCGTGGCGGTCCGCGAACTGGCGGAGATCTCCCGCCGGGCCGACAACCCCGCGCTGCTTGGCGCCCTGCCCAACCTGGACATCGCGCCAGCGTCGATCGTGGCGGACCTGGATACCGAGCGCGGCACGCGATGATCGTGGTCGACGCCTCCGCCGCCCTCGCGGCGCTGCTGAACGCCGGCCCCGCACGCCGAACCCTTGGCGCGGAGCAACTCCACGTCCCCCACCTCATCGACGCGGAGGTTGCCAGCGGCCTGCGACGCAAGGTCGCTGGCGGGGAGATCGGCGCGGGCGCCGGCTGGACCGCCCTCGACACCTGGCGGCACCTGGGCATGGTCCGCTATCCGGTCTTTGGGATCCTGGACCGTGTCTGGCAGCTCCGGGACAACCTCTCGGCTTACGACGCCTGCTACGTCGCTCTCGCTGAGCAGCTGGAGTGCCCGCTGCTGACCGCCGACCGGCGCCTCGCGCGGGAACCGGGGATCGCCTGCCTCATCACCGTGGTTCCTCGTTAGCGTCTGCCTGGCGATTCGACGCGGTAGCGGCGCACGGGCCGCGCCATCCAGAATTTCAAACGTCGCGGTCGAAGACCTGGTCGGCGACGGCCTCCAGGGCGAGGCGGGCGGGGCCTTCGGGGAGCGGGGTGAGGGCGGCCTTGGCGCGGGCGACCTCCGCTTCGGCCGCCTTGCGGGCCTCGGCGAGCGCCGGGGAGCCGCGCAGGAGGGCGAGCGCTTCCTCGACGGTGGCGCTGCCAGGCTGGTCGGGGTGGTGGAGCAGGGTGGCGAGGCGGTCGGCGTCGGGCCCGCCCGCGCGCAGCAGGTAGAGGACCGGGAGGGTGCGGAGGCCGGCGCGGAGGTCGGTGCCGGGCTGCTTGCCGGCGACGCTGGTCTCGGCGGTGATGTCGAGGAGGTCGTCGCCGAGCTGGAAGGCGACGCCGATCCGTTCGCCGTACTCGGTCAGCGCCTTGACGATCCCGTCGGGGGCGCCGGCGAGCTGGGCGCCGAGGCGGCAGGCGGCGGCGATCAGCGCGCCGGTCTTGTCGGTCAGCACGCCGAGGTAGTGGTCGACCGGGTCCTGGCCCTCCAGGGGGCCGCGGACGTCGCGGATCTGGCCCTGGACCAGGCGGGTGATCGCGTGGGCGAGGATCCGGGTCGGCTCGGTGCCGAGGTCGGCGGTGAGCTCGGAGGCGCGGGCGAAGAGGTAGTCGCCGGTGAGGATGGCGATCTTGTTGTCGTAGCGGGCGTTGGCGGAGCGGGCGCCGCGGCGCACCTCGGCCTCGTCCATGACGTCGTCGTGGTAGAGGGTCGACAGGTGGGTCAGCTCGATCGCGGCGGCGGCGCCGATCACCTTGGGCCTCGTGGGGTCGCCGAGGTGGGCGCTGAGCAGCACCAGCGTCGGGCGGAAACGCTTGCCCCCAGCGCGGACGAGGTAGCCGGCGGCCTCCTGGACGAACGGGTCGGCGGTGGCGACAGCGTCGCGCAGGGCAGCCTCGACCCGCTCGATGCCCGCGCGGACGTCGGCCTCGATCCCGGCGAGTTGCTCCCTGATCTCCGCGAGCGGCCGCGCCATGCCTAGCCCAGGATCTTTCCGGCCGTTTGCGCGGCGCTGACCAGCACCTGCGGTGCGAGGCCGATGGCGACGGTCAGCACCGCGGCGATCGCCAGCGCCACCCCGAGGACGGGGGCGCGCTCGCCGGCGGCCGGGTCGGCGGCGGCCTCGGCGGGCTCCTGCAGGAAGGCGAGCACGATCACGCGCAGGTAGAAGAACGCGGCGATCACCGAGCTGACCACCCCGACGACCACCAGCCAGGTGAGCCCGGCGTCGATGCCGGCCTGGAACACGTAGTACTTGGCGAAGAACCCCGACAGCGGCGGGATCCCGGCCAGCGACAGCATGAACAAGACCAGCAGCGCCCCGTGCCATGGGTGGCGCCGACCGAAGCCGCGGTAGTCCTCAAGCGACGAGCGCTCCTCGCCCGCACCCTCGGCCGTCCGGCTGGTCCACTGCACCACCATGAACGCGCCCATCACGGTGAAGGCGTAGGCGAGCAGGTAGAACATGCTGGCCGAGACGCCCTCCGGGACGGTCGCGCCGGCCACCAGGCCGATCAGCAGGTAGCCGGCGTGGGAGATCGAGGAGTAGGCCAGCATCCGCTTGAGGTCCGACTGGACGAGGGCGAGCACCGCCCCGACCAGCATGGTGACCACCGCGACGGCGCTGATCACCGGTCGCCAGTCGAGCACCAGCCCGCCGAGCGCCCCGGCGAAGACCCGCAGGAACACCGCGAACCCGGCCGCCTTGGTCCCGGCGGCCATGAAGGCGGTCACCGGGATCGGCGCGCCCTGGTAGACGTCCGGGGTCCACATGTGGAACGGCACCGCCGCGACCTTGAAGCAGAACCCGACCGCCAGCATCGCCATCCCGGCGAGCAGCAGCGCCGAGTGGATGGTCGGGTCGGCGCTGGCGCGGGCGATCCCGAGCAGGCTGGTGGTCCCGGTCGCGCCGTAGCACAGCGCGATCCCGTACAGCAGGAACGCGGAGGAGAAGGCGCCCAGCAGGAAGTACTTCATGGCCGCCTCCTGCGCCCGCGCCCGGCGGGTCGCGCCGGCCATGATGTAGAGGGCGAGCGAGAGGATCTCCAGCGCGATGAACACCACCAGCAGGTCGGTGGCGGCGGCCAGCAGGATCATCCCGGTGAGCGCGAACAGCAGCAGCGGGAACACCTCGGGCGGCGCTTCCTTGTCCCTCGCGCCGTCCTGCGCGGCCATCAGGGTTGCCAGCGCGCCCACCGCCAGCAGGATCAGCCGTGCGTAGCGGGTGATCCCGTCGAGGGAGATGGCGCCGTCGAAGGCGACCGAGGCGTGGCTCCAGTTCCAGGCGGTGAAGGCGGCGGCGACGGCGATCCCAAGCAGCGTGAGGGTGGCGAGAAAGCCGCGCCGGGCGTTCGGCGCCCAGGCGACCACCAGCAGCAGCACCACCCCGGCGACGGCGAGGGCCAACTCCGGGGCGATCGCGCGCCAGGCGACCGTTGGGAAAGCCAACGGCGTCTCGGCGGCGGCGGTCTGGGCCAGCAGGTGCACGGTTCCGCTCTCCCTCCCTATGACTTGCGCTAGCGGATCGACTGGACGGACTGGGTGACTTGCCGAGCGGACGGCTCGACCCGCTGCAGCAGCGGCCGGGGAAACATGCCGAGCGCGATGATCGCGGCCAGCAGCGGGATCACCACGACCCATTCGCGCACGGTCAGGTCGGCGATGACGGCGTTCTCGTCGTCGGTGATCTGCCCCTGCCACATGCGCTGGTAGGCCCACAGCATGTAGACG
>DASWDC010000099.1:0-3138 GCA_036395655.1 Actinomycetota bacterium
GGGCCGGAGACAGCGGCCTGGACGACGGTGCGGCCCTCCTCGACGGCGCGGAGCTGCCCGGCGGCCAGGTGCTGCGGCGAGCCGGCGCTGACGCCGAAGGAGGCGTTGTTGGTGATCACCACGAGGAAGCCGGCGCCGTCGCGCGCGAGGGTGCGGGCGTCCTCGGCGTAGGTGGACTCCCAGCAGATCAGGGTGCCGAAGCGGACCGCGACGCCGGGGGCGGTCATGGTCGCCAGCGAGCGGCCGGGGACCTTGTCGGTGGGGACGCCCTCTCGGGTGGCGGGGATGAGCACGCCGAGGAACCCACCCCAGGGGACATATTCGCCGAAGGGGACCAGGCGGCGTTTGCGGTAGCGGTCCCGCAGGCGCCCGTCGGGGCTGAACAGCAGCGCGTCGGTGGCGAGGTGATCTGTGCCGACGTTGTCGGAGGCGCCGACCAGCAGCGGCGCGCCGACGGCGCTGGCGGCCTGGGCGATGCGGGTGAGCCGGTCGGCGTCGGCGAAGGGGTCGTCGTCGACCGCGCCCTCCCCCCAGATGATCAGCTGGGGACGCGGCCCGGCGCGATTGGCGAGGGCCTCGGTGTCACGGACGTGATTGGCGAACACCTGCTCGGTGGTGGCGCCGCGGTCGGCGCGGGTGCTGCGGGCGGCGCCGGGGACGTTGCCCTGGACGACAGCCACGTCGACCGGCGGGCCGCTGACCGGCGGCGGCGCCGGGGCGAGCAGCCCCGACACCGCGAACGCGGCGGCCAGCAGCGGCCAGGCGACCGCCGGCGCGACCCAGCGCCGCGAGCGGACCACCCCGGCCGAGTGCGGCTGGCGCTGAGCGGCGAACCCGCGCCCGAGCGCCCGCAGCGCCCGTGCCAGGGCGAGGTTGACCGCGACCAGGACCGCGCTGAGGCCGTAGACGCCGACGACGCGGGCCAGCGGCAGCAGCGGGCCGCCGTGGTGCTGGCTCACCCCGAGCAGCCCCCAGGGGAAGCCGCCGATGGGGACGTGGGCGCGGATCAGCTCCAGGGTCGCCCAGCAGGCGGGCAGCAGCACCACCCGCCAGTCGCCGAGCCGCCGGGTCGCCGGGACCAGTGCGAAGAACGCGGCGACGAACAGCGCCTCGACCGCCGACAAGGCGCCCCAGGCGAGCCAGGCGACCGGCCCGGTCCAGGACAGGAATGCCTCGATCCAGGCGAGATGCAGCCCGAAGAAGGTGAGTCCGGCCAGATAGCCGAGCGCCCCAGCCCGCCGCGGCCCGGCCGTCTCGACGGCGAGCAGCAGCGGGACCAGGGCGACGAAGGCCACCGACCCAAGGTCGGCTCCCGGGAA
This sequence comes from Actinomycetota bacterium, assembly GCA_036395655.1. Lineage (GTDB taxonomy): Bacteria > Actinomycetota > CALGFH01 > CALGFH01 > CALGFH01 > DASWDC01. The sequence continues at coordinate 1,320 of DASWDC010000099.1, forward strand.
GGCAAGCGCGAGCGCGACCCCGGTGAGCAGCGCGGCGGCGACCCGCGGCGCCGGTCCGGTCAGGCGCAGTCGCGACACAGCTGGCGCCGGCGGTCGGCGAGCTGGCTGCGATGCTTGACCAGAAAGCAGCTCTTGCAGACGAACTCGTTCTGCTGGACCGGCAGCACCTTGGTGGTGAGGGACTCGCGGGCCTCGTCGCGGCTGAGCGCGAGCAGGACCTCGTCCTCGTCCTCGTCCACCGGCGTTGGCCGGTCGGCCTTCTTGGCGATCAGCTCGTCGAGCGATGCTTCGACCTGAGCTTCGTCCTCTTCATCCTCAGGCACCATTAGTTCCTTTCATTCCGTTCGTGATGTCGGGAGCGAGGTGCGCCGGCTTATGTATCACGAACTGACGTACTACGTGCCGGTGCTGTGTGCGTAACAGCGCGCGGACCCTGGTTGTTCCCGGCGAATCCGGCGGGAATCACCGGCGCAAACTGTACGGTCAGCGCGGCGTCTGTCAGGCGAGCACCGTCGCCGTGGAGGTCCGGTGGGGGCCTTTGCGGACCTCGATGGCTGCGGGAAGCATGTCCTTCACCTCGTCGTTGTGGGTCACCAGCAGGACCTGGCGGAAGCGGCCCTGCAGGGTCGTGAGGGCGGACAGCATACGCTCGCGGCGCTCCCGGTCCAGCGAACCGAGCACCTCGTCGAGCACCAGCAGACCGAGCTCACCCGCACCCTCGGCGATCACCAGGCTGACCGCCACCCGCAACGAGAGGCTGGCGAGGTCGTTCTCGGAGCCGGAGAAGCGTGCCAGCTCGTATTCGGCGCCGTTGTCGGCGATCCGGACGGAGTAATCCTCCGGATCGACCACCAGGTCCTGGTACTCGTGGTCGGTCAGCTCGGCGAACAGCCCGGCCGCCTCGACCGACAGGCGCCGCCCGAGCCGTGAGACGAGGTGGAGGCGGAACCCGGCGACCAGGTCGACCAGCCGGGCGAGGTAGGCCGAGTGCTCCTCGAGGGCGGCGACCTCGTCGTGGCGGGCGCGGGCGGCGGCCAGCTCGGTGGCGCGCTGCTCGACGAGGCGCCGCGCGCCGGCCAGCGCCTCGGCGGTGCGCTGCTGCGCGCCGTGGGTGTGGCGGGCCGCCTGGGTGGCCGCGGCTTCGGCCGCGCGGGCGGTGGCCAGGGCCCGCTCGGCACCGACGAGGGCCGGTGCGGCGAGGTCCGCGTCGAGGTTGGCGGCCTGGCTGTCGGCCTGGTCGGCACGGGCGAGTGCCTCCTTGGCCAGCGCCCGCTCGGTGTCGGCGCGTTCCGCCCGGCCGCGCAGCTCCCCGAACGCGAGCCGGGCCCGCTGCAGCGCTTCGGCGGCCTGCTTCGCCGCGGTGTGGGCGTCCGGGTCGAAGCCGGGGTCGGGGATGGCGGCGAGCTCCGCGGCGCGGGCGGCGACCTCGTCGGCGGCCACGCCGATGGCCCGTTCCGCCTCCTCGGCGCGGATGACCGCGCGGGCGGCGCGCTGCTCGGCCTCTCGCGCCGCCTTCAGGTCCTGCTGCAGGGCCTCGCGCCGGGCGGCCAGGGCCTTGCCCGTCTCGGTGACGGTGTCCCGCTCGGCGCTGGCCAGCTCGTGGGCGGCGCGGGCGGCGGCCAGCTCCCGCGCGTGGGCGCGGGCGACCTCAGCGTGCGCCGTGCCGAGCGGCTGGCCGCAGGTCGGGCAGGGCGCCTTTGCGTCCAGGCTGGCGTGGCGCTCGGCCGCGGCGGTGGCCGCCTCCAGGCGCGCGGCGCAGGCGCCGAGCAGCTCGCTCGCCTCGGCGTGCCGCTCGCGCGCGGCGGTCAGCTCCCGCTCG
>DASWDC010000100.1:0-3585 GCA_036395655.1 Actinomycetota bacterium
GCCGTCAGGCCGTCAGGCCGTCAGGGGCGCTCCAGCGGATAGGGCCGGTGGTCCAGGCCGACCGGGCAGGTGAGGTCGCCCGCCCAGCCGAGCGTCCGGGCCGGGTTGCCGGCCACCACCGCGCCCGCCGGCACGTCGTCGGTCACCACCGCACCCGCGCCGATCAGGGCGTCCTCGCCGATGGTGACGCCGGGCAGGACGGTCACGTTGGCGCCCAGCTTGGCGCGGCGCCCCACCCGCACACCGCGCATGCAGGCGCTCACCTCGGGGCAGCGGGGGTAGGGCGCGTTGGTCAGGCAGACGCGCGGGCCGAGCCAGCAGTCATCCTCCAACACGCACAGCTCCGGGACGAACACGCCGCCGTGCAGCCGCACCCGGTGGCCGACGCGGACGTGGTGCTCCACCATCGTGCCCGAGCCGATCGCGACGTCGTCGCCGATCTCGTTGTCCTCGCGGACCAACACGTGATGGCCGCTCTGGAAGCGGTCGCCGATGCGGTTGCCCGCGTAGATCACCGTGTGCGAGCGCAGCAGCGCACCCGCGCCGAGCACGGTCAGCGCCCCGCCCTCAAGGGGGTTGCCGTCCTCGGATGGAGGGTGCCCGGCGGGCGGCTCCCCGAGCAGGCACCACTCTCCAACGACCGCGCCCGGCCCGAGCCGGACCCCCGGCCGCACCACCGCCGTGGTCGCCACGCGGGTCCCCGCCACGGCCTCCTCCCGAGACTCAGCGGCCACCGGGGAGCACCACCTCGACCTGCTGGCCGCCCTTGTCCAGCGACTGCTGCGCGGCCTCCAGCGCGGCCACGACCCGCACGCCGTTCCAGGCGTCGGTCCGCGGCCGGGCGCCGCTGGCGCAGCAGTCCAGGAAATGCTCCAGCTCCAGCGCGAGCGGTTCGGCCAGGTCGGTGCGCGGCACGTGGATGTCGCCGGAGCGGACCCGGAACTGGTATTCGCCGAAGCCGCCCTCGACCGGGTCGGCGCCCTTGTCGTAGACCCGCAGCTTGGCTTCGGAGTCCAGGTCGTCGAACACCACCATGCGGCGCGAGCCGACCACCGTGGTGCGCCGCACCTTCGACGGGTCCAGCCAGGACACGTGCAGGTGGGCCAGCACCCCGCCGTCGTAGCCGAGGGTGGCGAACACCACGTCCTCGACCTCCTCATGCAGGTAGCGGGCCCCTCGCGCCGAGACCCAGCGCGGCGGGGAGCCGACCAGGTAGTTGGCGATCGAGACGTCGTGCGGCCCGATCGACCACAGCGCGCTCACGTCCCGCTGGATCCGCCCGAGGTTGACCCGCTGCGAATGCAGGTACCACAGCTCGCCCAGCTCGCCCGCGTCCAGCAGCGCCCGGATCTTGGTCACCGCCGGGTTGTACTCGAAGGTGTGGCCCACCATCAGCACCAGCCCGGCCCGCGCCGCCGACTCCGCCAGCGCCACCGCCTCCGCCGTGTTGAGCGCCAGCGGCTTCTCGACCAGCACGTGCTTGCCGGCCTGAAGCGCCCGCCGCACCAGCCCCGCGTGACTGCGCCCCGGCGTCGCCACCACCAGCGCGTCGACCTCGGGGTCGTCGACGACCGCGTCGGCGTCGGCGTGCACCCGCACCCACGGGTAGCGCCGCGCCACCTCCGCCCGCCGCCCCGGGTCGAGGTCCGCGCAGGCGACCCACTCCTGCCCAACCCCGACATGCAGGTTCCGGGCCAGGTTCGGCCCCCAGTAGCCGTAGCCGAGCAGTGCGATCCTCACGTCTGAACCCCTCCGGAGGGACTTGTCCACAGGGGGGCCATCCTACCCTGGGGGTTCGGGGGCATGGTCCCGCGGCCGGAAGGACCGCAGGCCGATCCCACGGCTGCCGCGGGCCCCCGATGGATCAAGCCGGTCACTATCATTGGGGAGCGCGCCGCCGTACGAGCTGAGAGGGGCAACGATGTCCGAGGCCTTCACCCTCACCGAGGACCAGAAACTGTTCCGCAAGGAGTGGCGGCGGCTGTTCGAGGACAAGTTCGCCGCCCGTGCCGCCGAGATCGACCAGAAGGCGGAGTTCCCCTGGGACAACGTCGAAGTGCTCAAGTCCGCCGGGCTGCTCGGCCTCAACATCCCCGAGGAATACGGCGGCGGGGGCGCCGACGCGCTCACCCACTGCCTGCTGGTGGAGGAGGTCGCCCGGGTCTGCGCCAGCACCTCGCTGATCCCGGCGGTCAACAAGCTCGGCACCCTGCCGATCCTGTTCGCCGGCACCGACGAGCAGAAGCGCCGCTTCCTCACCCCGATCGCCGAGGGCGACGCGCTCATCTCCTACTGCCTCACCGAGCCGGGGTCGGGATCGGACGCCGCCGCCATGGCCTCCCGCGCCCAGCGCGACGGCGACGACTACGTGATCAGCGGCACCAAGCGCTTCATCACCGGCGGCGGCGTCAGCAAGCTCTACGTCTGGTACGCCGTCACCGACCCGGCCAAGGGCGGGCGCGGCATCTCCGCGTTCGTGCTCGACGCCGCCATGCCCGGCTTCGAGATCGGCAAGCACGAGGACAAGCTCGGCATCCGCGGCTCGCCCACCACCGAGGTCATCTGCAACGACGTCCGCGTCCCCGCCGCCAGCCGCCTCGGCGAGGAGGGCGCCGGCTTCCCCCTGGCCCTGCGCGCCCTGCAGCACAGCCGCATCACCATCGGCTCCCAGGCCCTCGGCATCGCCCAGGGCGCCTTCGACTTCGCCCTCAACTACGTCCAGGAACGCCACCAGTTCAACCAGCCGATCGCCGACTTCCAGGGCATCCAGTGGATGCTGGCCGACATGGCCATGCAGCTCGAAGCCGCCCGCGCTCTGGTCTACACCGCCGCCGCAAAGGCCGACCGCGAAGACGACGACCTCACCTTCTTCTCCGCTGCCGCCAAATGCTTCGCCTCCGACATGGCGATGAAGGTTACAAACGACGCGGTACAGCTCCTTGGTGGCTATGGGTATATTCGCGACTTCCCCGCTGAGAGAATGCTCCGCGACGCTCGCATTACCGCCATATACGAGGGGACAAATCAAATTCAGCGGGTCGTTATCGCACGTCATTTGCTTGGCGGCCTGACCGCCGAGGCCAGAGCCAGCAAGCGGTAGAGGGAGAGGAGGGACGCTGTCCGGGAGCCATGAAGAGCCAAAGGCGCCGCGGCAGTCGGCGGTGACGTTGTCGCAGGCGATGGGAGTGGCGCACGCCAACCTGATGGGGAATGTGCATGGCGGGGAGATCATGAAGTTGATCGACACCGCCGCGGGGATCGCCGCGAGCCGGCATGCCGGGGGGCCGGCGGTGACGGTGTCGCTTGACCAGATGAGCTTTCTCTCGCCGGTGCGCGTCGGGAACGTGGTGTTCGTGCATGCCAGCGTCAACGACGTCGGGCGGACCTCGATGGAAGTCGGCGTCCGGGTCGAGGCTGAGGACTTCGTGACCGGGCAGCGGACCCATACCTACTCGGCGTATCTGGTGTTCGTCGCGCTGGACGAGCAGCAGCGACCCCGGCCGGTGCCGCCGCTGGAGCCGGAGACCGAGGTGGAGCGGCGGCGGCAGGCCGAGGCGAAGATCCGCCGGGAGTTCCGCCTGGCCC
>DASWDC010000101.1:0-7604 GCA_036395655.1 Actinomycetota bacterium
GATCCCGTTCGCCTTCGACGAGATGGCGGCGTTGGTGGCGCTGACCATCTCGGGGACGCTCGAGTTCGCCGAGCCGGTCCAGGCGGGCTTGGGGATCCCCAGCAGCGACGCCGCATCGGCCAGCCCGTACTGGGTGGGGACGAAGAACGGGTTGGTGGTGACGTGGTTGATGAACGTGAACTTCCACTTGGGCGTGGACGGGAACTGCCCGGCGCCGGACGCCTTGGCGCTGGTGGTGCTCTTCTTCGACGAGCAGGCGGCGAGCAGCGCCGCCGCCGCGGCCGAGGCGCTGGTCAACCCGACGCCGGTCAGCAGCCGCCGCCGGGTCACCGGATTGAGTTCGAGCGTGTCGACGGCTTCTTCGACCTTGGGATGGATCGCTTCCATCGCAGACCTCCCACCGCTGGAGTCTGAAGTTGAGTTTCCCGAACTCTGCGAGCCTTGCCAAGGGCCTTGCTGTGAAGGCCGCCGTCCCGGCCCTCGGGGGGACGGCGGCCGTCGTGCTGAGTCGTGCTGATCAGGTCAGTCAGTCGAGAACCGGTACACCGTGGTGGTGCGGTAGGTCTGGCCCGGCCGCAGCACCGTCGAAGGGAAGTTGGGGTGGTTCGGCGAGTCGGGGAAGTGCTGGGTCTCCAGCGCGAACCCGTCGCTCTGCCGGTATTGGTGGCCGCTGGTGCCGTACAGGGTCCCGTCCAGGAAGTTCCCGGAGTAGAACTGCATCCCGGGCTGGTCGGTGAACAGCTCCAGCACCCGCCCGCTGGCCGGGTCGGTCACCCGGGCCGCCAGCTCCAGCGTGGTGGTGTCGCCGGCGGGGCGGTTCAGCACGAAGTTGTGGTCGTAGCCGCGCCCGAACACGAGCTGCTGGAAGTTGTCGCGGATGCGCGCCCCGATCGCCGTCGGCGTGGAGAAGTCCAGCGGCGTCCCGGCCAGCGGCGCGATCTGGCCGGTGGGGATCAGGGTGGAGTCGACCGGCGTGTAGTGGCTGGCGTTGATCAACATCTTCTCGCCGTAGATGTCGCCGGTGCCCTCGCCGGAGAGGTTGAAGTAGGAGTGGTTGGTGAGGTTGACGATCGTCGGCGCGTTGGTGGTGGCGCGGTAGTCGATACGGATCTCGTCGCGGTTGGTGACCGTGTAGGTCACGTGCGCGGTGAGCCTGCCCGGGTAGCCCTGGTCGCCGTTCGGGCTGACCAGGCTCAGCTCCAGGCTGACCGAGTCCTTCCCGGTCTCGGTCCCGTCCACCGTCCAGACCTTGGTGTCGAAGCCCTTGAAGCCGCCGTGCAGCGTGTTGGGCGGGTTGTTGATCGGCAGGTGGTAGGTCTTGCCGTCGAGGGTGAAGGTCCCCTTGGCGATACGGTTGGCGTACCGGCCGATCAGCGCGCCGAAGTACGGGCCCGGGTTGTTGTGGGCGATGTAGTCGTCCAGGGTGGCGAAGCCGAGCGCCACGTCGGTGAAGTGGCCGTGGCGGTCGGGGACCTTGATCGACTGGACGATGCCGCCGTAGGTGATGATCCGCACCTGCATGCCGTGGCTGTTGCTGAGCGTGTAGCGGGCCACAGCCTGGCCGTCCGGGGTGGTGCCGAACGGCGCCTTGGTGATGCTCGGGTCGGGGTGCGCGGGCGACGCCGCCGACGCGGCCATCCCGAAGGCCGCGATGATCACGGCCATGAGGACCGCTGCGGTGCCACGCCGCCTTGCGGTGGCGGTTTCCCATCCGGTGCGGAGTCGGTACATGGACCCTCCTTGGTCGTCCATCCGGACATCCGAAACGGGCTGCGGAGCTGGGCTGTGGACCGGTCAGGTGGAGCGGTCGATCGCTACCTCTGCCTCTGGGGTCGATGGTTCGGATCGGGAATCGGGAGTGGCGACGTGCTCTTCGAGCGCGGCCGCGGTCGCCGTCAGGTGGTCGAGCATCCGCCGCCGCGCGGCGCCCGGGTCCTGGCGGCGGACCGCCGTCAGGATCCGCTCGTGGGCCCTGATCGCCAGCGCCCGCGCGTCGGGCCAGCTGGAGGTCTGGCGCCGGCCCTCGTAGACGAGGCTCTGGATGGGTCCGAACAGGGCGGCCACCACCTCGTTGCCGGCGGCCTCCATCAGCGCCTGGTGGAACCTGATGTCGGCGGCCACGAAGCGGTCGGTGTCGCCCGCGTCGTGAGCGCCGCGCTGCTGGACCAGCGCCTGGGTCATGGCGTCGAGCTGTGCCTCGCTGCGCCGCACCGCCGCCAGCTCGGCCACGCCGACCTCGACCAGCCGCCGGGCCTCCAGCAGCTTCAGCCCGACCGCCGCGCCCGCGTCCGCGTCCGGGCCGGACGCGCGGGCGCTGAGGACCATCGGGTCGAGCGGGTTCCAGCTGGACGGCGGGTTCACGAAGGTGCCTGCCCTGCTCGACGCGGACCACGCCCATGGCCTGGAGCACCTTCATCGCCTCCCGCAGCGTCAGGCGGCTGACGCCGGTCATCGCGACCAGCTCCGGTTCCGGCGGCAGTCGCGACCCCGGCTCGTAGGCGCCCCCGACGATCGCGGCGAGGAACTCGTGGGCGACCTGGGCGGGGAGCGACTGCCGCCGGATCCGGAACGGCAGCTGAGGCTTGATCATCAGATGTTCAGAGTGGAACGGGTGGCAGACCATGTCAAGAGCCGCGTTCGCGCTGCCCCCCCGGCTCCTCATCGGGCGCCCAGCAGGTGGTCGACGACCAGCTGGTCGAGCCGCTCGTAGCCGCTCCCCCGCCGGGCCCGGGCCTCCGGGTCGAACGAGGCGTCGGCGGCGCGCAGCCCCTCCAGCGTCTCCCCCGGCCGCAGCGTCGGCGTGGCGAGGTCGGGGATCCCGGCGGCGGCCATCGCCTCGGCGACCTCCGGGTCGGCGCGGAAGGCGGCGGCGCGCTCTCTCAGGATCAGATACGTCCGCATGCAGCCACGCGCGAACTGCCAGACGCCCTCGGGGTCCTCGGTGCGGTAGGCGCGCGCGTCGAAGTGCCGGGGCCCGGCCCAGCCCGCGCGCTCCAAAAGATCCACCAGGAAGAAGGCGCCTTTCTGGTCCTCCGACCCGAAGCGCAGGTCCTGGTCGTAACGGGGCCCCCGCTGCGCGTTCAGGTCGATGTGGAACAGCTTGCCGGCCCACAGCGCCTGTGCCACGCCGTGGTGGAAGTTCAGCCCGGCCATGGTCTCGTGCCCGACCTCGGGGTTGAGGCCGACCAGCTCCGGGTGCTCCAGCCGCTCGATGAACGCCAGCGCGTGCCCGACGGTGGCCAGGAAGATGTCCCCGCGCGGCTCGTTGGGTTTCGGCTCCAGCGCGAACCTGAGCTGATACCCGCGCTCCCGGACATAGGCGCAGAGCAGGTCGATGGCTTCCTTGTAGCGGTCGAGGGCGGCGCGGACGTCCTTGGTGTCGGACTCGCAGCCCTCCCGGCCACCCCAGCAGACGTAGACCCGCGCGCCCAGCTCGGCCGCCACGTCAAGGTTGGCCAGGACCTTTCTTATCGCATGGCGCCTGACCGCCGGGTCGTTGGCGGTGAAGGCCCCCTCCCGGAACACCGGGTGGCGAAACAGGTTCGTCGTGGCCATCGGCACGGTCATCCTGGTCTGGTCGAGCGCCGCGCGGAATCGCTTGAGCGCCTTGGCCCGCTCGGCGACGCTCCCGTCCGATCCCGGCGGCAGCAGGTCGTCGTCGTGGAAGGTCACCCCGTAGGCGCCCAGGTCCGAGAGTCGCTGGACCGTCTCGACCGGGTCCAGCCAGGGCCGCACCGGGTCCCCGAACGGGTCGTGCCCGGGATGCCCGACCGTCCACAGCCCGAAGCTGAACCTGTCCGCGCGGGTCGGTTCGTATGCCATCTCCGATGCCATCTCCGATCAGACCGCCGTCCAGACGGAACCGGCCGCCGCGCTGCGCAGGACCGCGTCGAGGACCTGCTGGACCTGGAGCCCGTCGGCGAAGCTCGGGACCGGGTCGTTGCCGGCGGCGATCGCCTCCAGCAGATCGCGCAGCTCATGGGTGAAGGTGTGCTCGTAGCCGATGGTGTGGCCGTCGGGCCACCACGCCCCGGCGTAGGGGTGCTCGGCCCTGGTCACCTGGATGCGGCGGAAGCCGCTGGTGGCCGGCTCCCCGGCGGCGTAGTAGTGCAGCTCGTTGAGGCGGCCGAGGTCGAAGACGAGGCTGCCGTGCTCGCCGTTGACCTCGACCCGCAGGTCCTCGTTGTGCCCGGTGGCGACGCGGGTCGCCTCGAAGCTGCCGGTCGCGCCGCCGGTGAACCGGGCGATGAACAGCGCGGCGTCGTCGACGGTGACCGGCCCGTGCGGCCCGCCCTCCGCGGTGAGAGGCCGCTCCCTCGTAAAGGTCTCGGTCAGCGCGGCGACGCCAGCGATACGATCGCCGATCAGATATTGCGTGAGGTCGACGACGTGGGCGCCCAGGTCGCCGAGCGCGCCCGACCCCGCCGCCTCGACCTGGTGGCGCCAGGCCAGCGGCGTCCCGGGGTCGGCGGCGTGGGCGGCCAGGTAGGCGCCGCGCGCCTGGCGGATCGTGCCGAGGCGGCCGGCGGCGATCAGCTCGCGGGCGAACGCGACCGCCGGCAGGCGGCGGAAGTTGAAGCCGACCATCGCCCGCACCCCGCGCCGGGCGGCCCGCTCGGCGGCCTCCGCCATGGCCCGCGCCTCGGCCACGCTGTTGGCCAGCGGCTTCTCGCAGAGCACGTGCTTGCCGGCCTCAAGCGCCGCGATCGAGATCTCGGCGTGGCTCGACCCGGGCGTGCAGACGTCGACCAGCTGCACGTCGTCGCGGGCGACCAGCCGCTTCCAGTCGGTCTCCCAGGCGGCCCAGCCGAGCCGTTCGGCGGCCCGCGCGACCTTGCCCTGGTCGCGGCCGCAGATCACCGCCATGCGCGGGGTGAGCGGCAGGTCGAAGAAGTGGCCGGCGGTGCGCCACCCCTGCGAGTGGGCCCTGCCCATGAAGGCGTAGCCCACCATCCCCACGCCGAGCGAACTGGTGCTCACGGCAGCCCCTGGGTCGGCCTTCCAGATGATTTGTCAGTTCACCATACGAACTAAAGCGCCCGCGCCGAACCATGTCAATGGCGTAGTTGTGATCTTCAGCAAGGCGACGTTGCATAGTATGTTGAGTGACTGAACGAAAGATCCCCCGGGGAGGAGCCTTGCCATGGCCGCTGTCGCCGGCATCGACTGCTCAACCCAAGCCACCAAGGTCCTGGTCTGCGACGCCGACAGCGGCGAGCCGGTCGCCGAGCGCTCCGCGCAGCACCCCGACGGCACCGAGGTCGACCCGGCGGCCTGGTGGGGCGCGTTCGAGGCGGCCTCGGCCGGGCTGCTCGACGGCGTGCGCGCGGTCGCCGTCGGCGGCCAGCAGCACGGCCTGGTCGCCCTCGACCAGACCGGCGCGGTGGTGCGCCCGGCGCTGCTGTGGAACGACGTCCGCTCCGCCGGCGCCGCCGAAGATCTGATCAAGGAACTGGGAGGGCCGGCCGCCTGGGCGGCTGCTGTGGGGCTGGTGCCGGTCGCCAGCTTCACCATCACCAAGCTGCGCTGGCTAGCGACCCACGAGCCCGGCCACGCCGCCCGGGTCGCCTCCGTGTTGCTCCCCCACGACTGGCTCACCTGGCGCCTGGCGGGATCGGGCACGCCCGTCACCGACCGGGGCGACGCCTCCGGCACCGGCTACTGATCCCCGCGCACCGGCGCCTACCGTACTGACCTGCTGGAATTGGCGTTCGGCCGGGTGCCCTCCCTGCCGCAGGTGCTGGCACCCGACGAGGCGGCCGGCGAGACCGCCAGCGGCGCGGTGGTCGGCGCCGGGACCGGGGACAACATGGCCGCCGCGCTCGGTCTGGGCGCCGGGCCGGGCGACGTGGTGGTGTCGGTCGGCACCAGCGGCACGGTGTTCGCCGTCCACGAGGAGCCCGCCGAGGACCCGAGCGGCACCGTCGCCGGGTTCGCCGACGCGACCGGGCGGTTCCTGCCGCTGGTCTGCACCCTGAATGCCGCACGGCCGCTCGGCGGGGTCGCGGCCATGCTCGGCGTCGACCTGGCCGCCCTCGACCGTCTCGCGCTGGCCGCCCCGCCGGGCGGCGGCGGGCTGGTGCTGCTCCCCTACCTCGACGGCGAGCGCACCCCGAACCTCCCCAGCGCCAGCGGCCTGCTCGCCGGGCTGCGCCTGGCCAACATGACGCCTGAGAACCTCGCCCGCGCCGCCGTCGAGGGCGTGCTCTGCGGCCTCGCCGACGGCCTCGACGCCCTCCGCGCCGTCGGCGTGCCGGTCCGGCGGGTGCTGCTGATCGGCGGCGGCAGCCGATCGGCGGCGGTCCGCGCGCTCGCCCCCGCGATCCTCGACGCCCCGGTGGAGGTGCCCCGCCCCGCCGAGTACGTCGCCCGGGGCGCCGCCCGCCAGGCCGCCTGGGCGCTCAGCGGCGCCCCCGAACCGCCGCCCTGGCCGCTCGCCCGCACGGCCGGCGCGGATGTCCAGGTGGAGGGCGGGCCGCCTGGCGTGGGTGCCCGGATCCGTGCCCGCTACGCCGAGGCGCGCGAGGGCGCCAGCGCCGGGCTGTGGGGCGGAGCCATCCGGTGAGGCAAGCGCGCGTGCTCCATGTGCGACGACCCCGGAGAGGAGCTGTGACGCGGTGACGCCGCAGCCGGCGCCCGCGCGGCAGCGCTCCCTGCGGGAGCACAACCTCGCCCTGGTGCTGCAGCGGCTGGCCAGCGACGGGCCGGCCTCCCGCGCCCAGCTCGCCGCCGTCACCGGGCTGACCAAGGCGACCGTCTCCAGCCTGGTCGACGATCTGGTGGCGGGCCGGCTGGTGGTCGAGCTGGGCCCCGAGGCGCGCGGCGCGGTCGGCAGGCCCGGCAGCGCGCTCGCCCTCAACCGGACCGGCCTCGCCGGCGTGGGCCTGGAGGTGAACGTCGACTACCTGGCGGTCTGCGTCACCGACCTGGCCGGGGAGGTCCGCTACCGGCGCACCCGGGCGGGCGACAACCGCCGCCAGTCGCCCGGCCGGGTGCTCGCCCGCGCCGCCCGCATGGCCCGCGCCGCGCTGGCCGCCGCCGAGGCGGAGGGGCTGGCCGCCGCCGGCCTCGCCGCCGCCCTGCCCGGCCTGGTCGAGACCGAGCAGGGACTGCTGCGCACCGCCCCCAACCTCGGCTGGCAGGACGTGCCGGTGGGTGAGTTCTTCAGCGGCCGCTTCCGCCTGCCCGTCGCCGTGGACAACGAGGCCAACCTGGCCGCCCTCGGCGAGCTGTGGTTCGGCGGCCACGACGGCCCGAATGGCATCCTTACCGACTTCGTGCACGTCTCCGGCGAGATCGGGGTCGGCGGCGGCATCGTCATCGGCCGCGAGCTGTTCCGCGGGGTCCGCGGCTTCGCGGGCGAGATCGGCCACCTCACCGTCCAGCCCGACGGACCCCCCTGCCGCTGCGGCGGCCGCGGCTGCCTGGAGCAGCTCGCCGGCCAGGAGGCGATCCTGCGCGCCGCCGGCCTCAGCGGCGCGGCCGGCACCAGCATGGGCGATCCCGGCGGCTCGGTCGCCGCCCTGGTCGCCCGCGCCCGCGCCGGCGACTCCCGCACCCTCCAGGCGATCGAGGCCGCCGCCCACGCGCTCGGCATCGCCATC
>DASWDC010000102.1:0-2448 GCA_036395655.1 Actinomycetota bacterium
CGCTCATGGTGGCGGCGGTGGCCAGGGCGTTGGCGAACTGGCCGGCGTCCAGCCTGAGCACCTCGGCGGCGGCCGCGGCGGCGCCGAGGGCGCCGACTGTCCCGGTGGTGTGCCAGTGCTGGTAGTGCGCGGGGCCGACCGCCAGCGCGACGCGCGCGCCGACCTCGTAGCCGATGGTCACGGCGCGGAGCAGGTCCTCCCCGGAGGCGTCGGCGTGCTCGGCGACCGCCAGCGCCGCCGCGACCGCCGAGCGCGCCGAGGTGGCCGACGGCGGCCATGGCCCGATCGTGCTGCCGGCCGGTCGCAGCTGGTGGCAGCGGCACGGCGAGACCACCACGGTGTGGACGCTGCGGCTGCTGCTGCTCGGGGCCGTGCTGGCTGCCTGGCAGCTCACCGCCGGCCACCTGTTCGACCGGCTGTTCACCAGCAGCCCCTCGGAGGTGGCCGCCAAGCTCGACACCTGGGCGCGCGACGGCACCCTGTGGTCCAACACCTGGGTCACCATCCAGGAGATCGTCGTCGGGTACGTGTTCGGCGCGGCAGCCGGGGTGCTCGCCGGGTTCGCGCTGGCCTCCCAGCGGATCGCCTGGCGGGTGCTGGAGCCGGTCGTGATGGCGCTGTACGCCATCCCCAAGGTGGCGCTGGCGCCGCTGTTCATCATCTGGTTCGGCATCGGCCTGAAGATGAAGGTGCTGGTCGCCGCGGTCAGCGTCTTCTTCCTGGTGTTCATCAACACCGCCGCCGGTGTCCACGCGGTGGACCAGAGCCTGGTGGACGCGGTGCGGCTGATGGGCGGCAAGCGGCGCGACATCACCCTCAAGGTGATGCTGCCCGGGGCCATGTCCGGCGTGCTCACCGGCCTGCGGGTGGCGATCCCCTACGCCCTGATCGGCGCCGTCATCGCCGAGCTGGTCGCCTCCAACCGCGGCCTTGGCTACCTGATCAGCGACTCCGCGGCCAGGTTCGACACCGCCGGGGTGTTCGCCGCGCTGGTGGTCCTGAGCGTGATCGCGGCGGTACTCGGCGCCCTCGTCAACGTCCTGGGCCGGTACGCCAACCGCTGGAAGCCGCTCGAGCAGCGCCACCACTGACCCCCCGCCGCCTCCCCCCAAAGCGCACGACAGCGTCTCCCCAGCACAGCCCCTCCGATGGAAGGAGCAGCGATGCGAACCCCGGATCCGGGTATGGGCAAGGGCACCAGGACCGGTCGCGGCCACGGCCTTGGCTGGAGGGCCCGGCTGCTGGCCGCGGGCGCCGTCCTCGTCCTGGTCGCCGCCGGCTGCAAGTCCAGCGGCGGCGGCAGCGGCGGGGGCGGCGGCAGCGACATGACCCTGAACGTCGGGCGGGTCAGCAACTCAGTCGCGTTCCTGCCCTTCTACGTCGCCGAGCGTCAGGGCTACTTCGCCGCCGAAGGGGTGAAGCTCGGCGACCAGCCGGTGCTTGGGACCGGCGCCAAGGTCGCCGCCGCGCTGTCCTCCGGGTCGATCGACATCGGCGGGAGCGTCATGACCGACGTGCTGAACATGGCCAGGGCCCACCAGGACGTGAAGCTGCTCGCGCCGCTGGTCAACGCCTACTACATCGACGTCACCGTGAGCAGCCGCTTCGCCCAGCCGAGCGGCGACCTGAACGCCAAGATCATGGCGCTGAAGGGCAGGAAGATCGGCATCACCGGCCCGGGCAGCGGCACCGAGGCACTGCTGGTCTACCTGTTCAAGCAGGTCGGGCTGGATACGAAGAAGGATGCCACCCTGATGCCGCTCGGCAGCGACGCCACCGCGGCGCTCGGCGCGCTCAAGAGCGGGCGGGTGGACGCGCTCTCGCTCGCCCAGCCGGTCGGCGAGTTGGTGGAGGCGCAGGGCATCGGCACGATCTACATCTCGCCCAGCCGGGGCGACATCCCCGCGCTGCGGGGCGCGACCCAGGGGGTGGCCTTCACCACCCAGTCGGCGATCAACCGCAAGGGCAAGGCGATCGCCGCGTTCCTGCGTGCGATCGCCAAGGCGGAGCAGCTGATCCACTCCGACGCCGCCACCACCCAGAAGCTGCTCGCCGGCTACCAGCCGACCATGAAGCCCGCCACCGTCGAGAAGCTGGTCCCGATCCTGCGGCAGGAGATCCCCGCCACGCCGACCTTCACCCAGCAGGGCTACCAGACCATCGTCACGTTCCACACCAGCAGCGGCCTGGTCAGCTCCGCGCCCCCGTTCGCGTCGGTCGTCCCGACGGCCTGGATCAACCAGGCCCTCGCGGGCGGGTAGGGATCGGGAAGGGATCGGGACCGCGTCGCGCCGCGCGGGCAGGGGCACGGGCGCGGGCAGGGGCGCGGGCGTGGGCGCCGGTGTCAGGTCGCCGGCGGCCCCGCCAGGGTGCGGAGGACCGCCGCCGGGTTGGAGAGCACCCGCCGGATGACCGTGCCCGCCGCGCCCCTGACCGCGGCGTCGGGGC
>DASWDC010000103.1:0-2943 GCA_036395655.1 Actinomycetota bacterium
CCGCCCGCTCAGAGAAATCCACCCCGGTCACCCGCGCCCCCAACCGCGCCAACGCGAGCGTGTCAAGCCCGAAATGGCACTGCAGGTGCAGCACGTCCTTGCCGTTCACGTCGCCAAGCTCCTCCAGCAGGAACGCCCGCATCGGCCTGCGTCCCGCCTTCCACCCCGCCACGTCATAGAACTCCGAGCGGAGATGCACCCCGGTCCACTCGTCCCACAGCGCCCGGTTCGCCGCGAGATGCTCCCGCGCCGTCCCCGCCTCCGTCTCGTCCATGGTCCAAGCCTCCCACCCGCCCGGGGGTAACCGCAGCCGGTTTTCCACAATTTCGGCCGCACCCTCCACCCGGATCATTGCTTCGGTTACGTTCGGCGCATCGGGGGGCCCACGTTCGGCCACGGAGAGTGAGAGCCACGACCACGTTGAGTCGCCGAGGTTACAGCGACCCCCCGGCCCGAGCGGCAAGCAGCACCCCGACGAGAATCAGGGCAACGCCGAGCAACTGGAAGTCCGAGGGAAGCTCGCCGAGCAACACCCGAGCGAGGACCCACCGAGGACGCCGGCTGGATAAGCAGCAACGCCGAGCCGAGCGCGGCGGGCAGACGCGGGAGCGCGACCGAGATCAGCAACCACCCGACAACCTGCGGGAGCAGCGCCAGCAGCACAAGCCAGCCCTGCGCCGGCCACGACGGCACCAGGCTACGCGGATCCAGGACAAGGCCGGCGGCAGCACAACCCACCGCGGCGACGGCGGTCACGTCGAACAGGGGGCCCGCTGGGCGGCGGAGATCCCTGCCCAGATGACGCAACAACAGCAGGAACGCCGCATAGCAGAGCGAAGCAACTGAGCCGAACAGCACACCCAACGCAGGATCGCTCCCAGAGGCGCCCCGCTCCAGCAGACCCGAGACCAGCAGCACCCCGAACAGCGCCAGCGGGACCGCAGCCAGCAGCCGACCGGGCCGCTCATGCAACAGCACCCACGCGGCAAGCCCGACGATCACCACCTGCAGGTTGGCGAGCACCGTCGCCAAACCCGCGCCGACCGCCCCGATCGCGTGATGCCACAGAATCAGGTCAGCGGCGAGCAGGACACCGGCTGGCACCGCCAGCAGCCGATCCCCGAGCGGACGCCGCCCGAACTGGCGATCCTCAAGGAAGGCGAGCAACCACAGGACCGGCACCGCGTAGACACACCGGTAGGTAGCAGCCGCCTCCGGGGACGCGCCGGAAAGACGCACCAGAATCGCCGAAAACGCGATCACCACCGCGCCGAACGTGACCGCCAGCAGCGGCAACGACGAGATCCACCGATAGGCGGCGAGCGGCTGCTGACCCTGTGACTCTGCCCGCGACCGCTGCAGAGCCACAGGGAATTCCACCTGATGCCACTCCTGCCCTCGGACAACGCGTCCCCTCACAGTGCCAGAAAGCCAGGCAGGCAGCCCAACGACAACGATCGGCGAACCGCACCGGTACCACCCCCGGACCGGGCGTAAAGTGCCTGCCAGCGCACCGCGCCGCCGCGCCCCGCCCAACGAACGGGAACAACCGCATTGACCTCGACCGGCGCCAGCCAGCCACAACCCGGGGACGGCACACCGCCGCCGGTCAAGCTCCACGGCTGGAGAGACGCGGCGATCCTCACCGTCGCCGGGCTCACCGTCGCAGCCGGGTTCGCACAGTTCGGCGCAACCGCCGCACTCGGCGACGTCGCCAAAACCTTCGGCGCCGCAGCGACCGGCCGGTCAATCGCCGCACAGGTCGGACTCTCCGGCACCACCCTCGGACTCGGCCTCGCGATCATCCGGCTCGCCTCACTCCTCAGCCTCCCACTCACCGGCCTCGCCGACCGCCACGGACGGCGCCGCACCCTGATCAGCTGCGTCACCATCGGGCTCGCCCTCACCGCCACCGCCGCGCTCAGCCCCACCTACTGGTGGTTCGTCGCCCTCTTCGCCGCCGGACGGCCGCTCCTCTCCGCCACCAACGCCCTCTCCGGCGTCGTCGCCGCCGAAGAAACCCAAACCCGCGACCGAGCCAAAGCCATCGCCATGGTCACCGCCGGATACGGCCTCGGCGCCGGCCTCACCGCCCTCGCGCGCGGCACCGCAGGCAACCACCTCAGCTTCCGGGGACTGTTCGCACTCGCCCTCATCCCCCTCGCCGCGATGCCACTCCTCACCCGACGCCTCGAAGAACCCGACCGCTACCGGCGCCTCGCCCACACCGACCCAGCAACCGCCGCCGCCACGCTCCCCCCGGGCGGCCTCCGGCAACTCTGGGCACCCGGCCGCGTCCGCGCCGAACTCCGGTCCAGGCTGTGGCTGCTCACCGCCCTCTACTTCTCGTTCTCGTTCGTCACCGGGCCAGCGGTCACCTTCGTGTTCCTCTACGCCGAAAACGCCCTCGGCATGCCCAGATCCGCTACCACCCTCATGGTCCTCGCCGCCGGCCCCCTCGGCCTCCTCGGCCTCCTCAGCGGCCGCTGGGCCGCCGACACCCTCGGCCGCCGCCGCGCCGCCATCGGCGCCCAAGCCAGCGTCGCCCTCGCCGGCATCATCACCTACAGCGGCACCCCGGCGGGCGCCATCGCCGGCTACCTCCTCGGCATCATCGCCGGAGGCGCCTACTCCCCCGCCAGCTGGGCCCTCGCCGCCGAACTCTTCCCCACCAGCCTCCGCGCCACCATCTTCGGCTGGCTCACCGCCGCCAACGTCCTCGGCGCGGTCTTCGGCCTGATCATCTTCGGCCGCCTCGCCGACAGCCTCTCCAGTTTTCCTCTCGCCGCCACGATCATCTGCATCCCCGTGATCGCCGCCAGCCTCTTCTACATCCGCCTCCCCGAAACCGCAGGATTGGAACTTGAGCAGTCCGCCCCGGAGTAACGCTCACGCGGTGAGCACCGTCCGGAGTTCCGCCACGCCGTAGGTCGTGCTGGCCGA
>DASWDC010000104.1:0-7839 GCA_036395655.1 Actinomycetota bacterium
ACCGCACCGCCCACGTGATCGTCAACGGCGAGCTGGTCGACGGGCTCGGCGGCGGGGTCTGCCAGGCCGGCACCACGATGTTCAACGCGGCGCTGTTCGGCGGCCTGCCAGTGCTGGAGCGCCGCAACCACAGCCTCCACATCAGCCACTACCCGCTCGGCCGGGACGCGACCCTCAACTGGCCCGACACCGACCTGAAGTTCAAGAACGACTCCCCCTACGGGATCTACATCACCTCGACGTGGAGCGCCTCCAGCCTGACCTTCACGCTGTGGTCCAGCTCCCGGCACTACCAGGTGTCGCTGGCCACCTCGGCGGAAAGCAACTTCCGCGACCCACCCACCAAGGTCGAGGACGACCCGAGCCTGCCGGCGGGCCAGCAGCAGCCCAAGGAGACCGGCTCGGCCGGGTTCGACGTCACCGTCACCCGCACGGTGACGCTGAGTGGGCAGCTCGTGCGGCGCGACCAGTTCACCTCGCGCTACGATCCCTGGCCGACGATCATCAGCCGCGGGACCGGCCAGCCGGCACCAGCCACCACGGTGCCGGCCACGGCCATCGCCACGGGCACGTCGGCCTAGCCGGCGAGAGCGACCAACCGACACAAGGGGCAGGAGCGGACATGTACCCAGAGGACCTGAAGTACACGCGTGAGCACGAGTGGGCCAGGATCAAGCGCGGCCGCGCCACCATGGGCATCACCGACTACGCGCAGGACGCGCTCGGTGACATCGTCTACGTCGACCTCCCCGCGGTCGGCGCCACGGTCACCAACGGCGAGGCGCTCGGTGAGGTCGAGTCCACCAAGTCGGTCTCGGAGCTGTTCAGCCCGGTGTCCGGCACGGTCACCGAACGCAACAACGAGCTGGACAAGCACCCCGAGATCATCAACGCCGACCCCTACGGGCAGGGCTGGCTGCTGGTCATCGAGCTGAGCGACCCGGCCGAGGCCGGCCAGCTCCTGGACGCCGCCGACTACAGTAGGCTGGTCGAGGAGAGCTGAGTCGGCCGTGTCAACGTCCGGTCGAGCCTAGCGCCGGATCTCGATCAACTCTCGATCAGACCATTGCGTTGACCCATTTTCAGCCGGTCATCTACAGTCAGCGTCCATACAGGAGCGCCGCGCAGGGCTCGGACCCCAAGCGGCCCGTCGTCGAGCCCAAGAGCCCGGAGGGCAGCATGTTCTGCACCCAGTGCGGTCACAGGAACCCCGACGGGGCCCACTTCTGCGCGAACTGTGGGACCGCGCTGGTGCCTCCCCCCGACGACTCCACCACCACCATCAGCCTGGCCCCCCAGGACCTGGAAGCTGAGGTGGAGGACGAGGTCGCCGCCCCAGTCGAGGACCTGCGGGAGGGGACCGCGATGCTGGTGGTCCGCCGCGGCCCGAACGCGGGCAGCCGCTTCCTGCTCGACAAGGAGGTCGTGACCGCCGGGCGACACCCGGAAAGCGACATCTTCCTGGACGACATCACCGTCTCGCGGCGCCACGCCGAGATCCGCCGCACCCCCGGCGGCTTCACCGTGCATGACGTCGGCTCGCTCAACGGCACCTACCTGAACCGTGAACGGGTCGAGGACGGCGAGCTGGTCGGCGGCGACGAGCTGCAGATCGGCAAGTTCAAGCTGGTGTTCTTCGCCGGCGGGCGGCCGGGGGGCGGATAGGCGCGATGCGGGATCCCGTCGGGCGCGATGCCATGCGGCCACCACCAGCTTCAGGTGGCGGCGGGCAGCGGGAGCGGGGGGTGCCGTCCCGCCCGCACCCCAGACGCGACCAGGCCACCGGCCCGGCAGGGACCATGAGCATCGGCGAGGTGCTCGCGATCCTCAAGCCGGAGTTCCCCGACATCACCGTCTCCAAGATCCGTTTCCTGGAGGGAGCCGAGCTGGTGCGGCCGGGCCGTTCTGCCTCGGGCTACCGCATGTTCTCCGAGGACGACGTCGCGCGGCTGCGCTTCGTCCTGCGCGCCCAGCGCGACCAGTACCTGCCGCTGCGGGTGATCCGCCAGCGGCTCGCCGAGCTCGATCAGGTCGGCGGCCTCTACGCCCGCGGAGGCACGCTGGCGCACGGCCCCGAGCCCGGCGGCGAGGCCAGTCCCACCGGTCCCACTGGCAGCGGCAGCGGCAGCGGCAGCGCCGCCGCCGGCAGGGCCGGGCCGGCCGCAGGGGGGCGCCGCACCAGGACCAGGAGCGCCACTGGCGCCGGCCTGCCACCTGGTGGCGCCGCTGCCGCTGCCAGCGCGGCGCCCAGCGCGGCGCCCAGCGCGGCGCCCAGCGCGGGCGGCTCCGGCGCCGGAGCCGCGGCCCGTCCCGGGCTGCTCGGCGCGGGCGCGCATCCCGAAGAGGCGCAGTTCAGCCGCGAGGAGCTGTGCCGCGCCGCCGGCAGCAGCGTCGAAGCGCTCGCCGAGCTGGAGTCGTTCGGGCTGATGAGCCCCCGCGGCGCTGGTGAGCGGGGCAGCTGGTACAACGGCGAGGACCTGCTGTTGCTGCGGGTCGCCCGCGACCTGTCCGGCTACGGCATCGAAGCGCGCCACCTGCGCATGTACAAGACCTTCGCCGAGCGGGAGGCGTCCCTGATCGAACAGGTCGTCGCCCCGCTGGTGCGCCAGCGCAACCCCGACGCGCGCTCCCGCGCCCGCGAGACCATCGAGGCGCTGGCCGAGCTCGGCAGCCGCATGCGCGACCTGGCCCTGCGCGCCGCCGTCCAGGGCCTGGCCGACGGCCACGACTTCCATCGATGAGCCGGCGCCGCGGGCGCAGCCGCGGGCTCACCCTCGGCCTCAGCCTCATCTTCACCATCGCGGTCACCTTAAGCGAGCCCGCTGGCGTGCTTGCCTCGTCACCGCTCCACGCCGTCGCCTCCAGTCCCGCCGCACCAGCGGCTGGGTCGCCGGCCACGGTGGCGCTCAGCGGCGAGGCGGCGGCCAGTGCCGACCAGTCGGTCCCCGGGCCGGTCGCACCGCCCACCATCAGCGCCCACGCGGTGCTGCTGGCCGACGAGGCCACCGGGCAGGTGCTCTACGAGCGGAACCCGCGGCTGCGCCTCCCGATGGCCTCCACGACCAAGGTGATGACCGCGCTGCTCACCCTGGAACGCGTGCCGCAGAGCCGCCGGGTCGTGGTCGGCAGCGAGCCGATCAAGGTGGGGGACGACACCCTGGGACTCCGGGTCGGGGAGCGGCTCAGCGTCCACCAGCTGCTGCTCGCCCTGCTGGTGAAGAGCGCCAACGACTCCGCGGTCGCGCTCGCCGACGCGGTCGACGGCACCCAGGCCGCGTTCGTGGCGCGCATGAACCGCCGCGCCGCCGCCCTCGGCCTCACCGACACCCACTACGTCACCCCCTACGGCCTCGACCGTCCCGGCCACCAGACCAGCGCCCGCGACCTCGCCAGGCTGTGGGAGGTGGCGATGCGCCGGGCCGACTTCCGCGCCCTGGTCGCCACCCGCGCCGCGCGTATCCCCGGCGGCGGGCCGCTGCGCAGCTTCGTCACCACCGACAAGCTGCTCGGCAGCTACCCCTGGATCGTCGGCGGCAAGACCGGCTTCACCAACAAGGCCGGCCGCTGCCTGGTCGCCTCCGCCAGCCGCGGCGGCCGCCGGCTGGTCGCGGTGGTGCTCGGCGCGCCCGACGCGTTCGTCGCCGAGCGGGCCCTCTTCGACTACGGCTTCGACCAGTTCCTCTGGGTGCGGGTCGCCCGCCGCGGCCAGACCGTCCCGGTCTCGCTCGGCAGCGGCAGCGACACGCAGCCGCAGCCCTACCAGGCCGCCGCCGACGTCGACGCGCTGGTCCGCCGCGACCTCCTCGGCGCCATCCACATCGACCCTGCCAGCAGCGGCCCGGCGGCCTCCACCACCCCAACCACCGCCAAGGCCGAGCCGGGCGGGTCGGTACGGCTGTGGCTCAGCGCCGGCGCCATCCCCCTGGCCCCCCTGCCGCTGCAGGTCCCCCCGGCGGCCAAGGCCGCCGCGCCGCCCGGCGCTGGCGCCGGCTCCGGCAGCGGCACCGCCGGAGCGGCCTTCACCCCAGGCCTGGTCCCGGCCGGCTCGCGGGGAAGCACCGTCGATCCGCTGCTGCAGCGGGCCGCGGCATGACCGCCGGGACCGGCCCGGCCGGGCCGACGGCAGGCGGCAGCGACCAGCCCGCCGTGCGGACCTTCCTGGACCGGGCGGCGCTGCGGGCCCGCGTCGCCGAGCTTGGCGCCCAGCTCCGCGCCGACTACCACGGCCTCGACCCGATCCTCGTGACGGTGCTGCGCGGCGCGGTGATCTTCCTCGCCGACCTGGTCCGCGCGGCGGCGATGCCCTGCAGGGTCGACTTCATGGCGATCTCCCGGTTCGACGCCCCACCGACACCGGAGACCGGCGTGGTCCGCATCCTCAAGGACCTCAAGCTGGATGTCTCCGGCGTGCACGTGCTGGTCGTCGAGGACGTCGTCGACACCGGCCGGACCCTCGCCTACCTGCTCAAGATCCTGGCCGCGCGGGAGCCGGCCAGCCTACGGGTCTGCACCCTGCTCGACCGGCGGTCCCGCCGAGCGGTCGAGGTGCCGCTCGCCTACGTCGGCTTCGGCGCCCCTGACGCGTTCCTGTTCGGCTACGGCCTGGATCTGGACGAGCGCGAACGGGGCCGCGACGAGATCCTCCTCGCCGCCGATCCTGAGGCGCTGCGCCGCGATCCCAGCCTGGTTCCACCAGCTCACTGAAGGACCGCTGGGCGAGCGCCGGGCGTGTCGCGCCCGTCGGGAGCGTCTGATAGCCTCTGAGTGAGAGGCGCCCGACCCGGGCGCAGCGCTGTTCGACGGTCGAGGGGGTTGCGCGGTGGTCGAGCTCACCCTCGTTGGTGTCCGCATCGAGCTCCCCACCCAGACACCCATCGTGCTGCTCAAGGAGCGCGACGGCGAACGCTTCCTGCCAATCTGGATCGGCAACGTCGAGGCGACCGCGATCGCCTTCGCCCTCCAAGGCGTCGCCACCGCGCGGCCGCTCACCCACGACCTGCTCAAGAACCTGCTCGACGAGCTGCTCGTCTCGGTCGAGCGGGTGGTGATCACCGAGCTCAAGGAAGGCACCTTCTACGCCACCATCGAGCTGCGCCAAAACGGCTCCCGGTTCTCGGTCTCCAGCCGCCCCAGCGACGCCATCGCCCTCGCGGTCCGCGCCAACACCCCGATCTTCGCGGAGGAGAGCGTCCTCACGGAGGCCTCCATCCTGATCAAGAGCGACGACGAGGAACGCGAAGTCGAGAAATTCCGCGAATTCCTTGACCAGGTCAGCCCTGAGGATTTCCAGTAGGAATCGCCTCGGCATCCCTTCAGAGGGAATTTGCGGGTCCGGGAAATGGCGCGCCTTCGTTGACGATCAGCGGCTTGATCCCTACGCTGAAGGTCACATCGCTGTAATTCGCATGCGACCGTAGGGGGTTGCGATGACCGGACGCCGGCCTCCCATGCAGGCGGGCGAGAGGGATGCCGTCCATGGGAGGCCGGCGGAGCCGCCGAGTGTGCAGGCGGGCGAAGCGATGCTGCCCATGGGAGGCCGGCACAGCTCCTCACCAGTCCCGGCGGAGCCGGGCTATCGCGGCCCGACCGTCTGCCGGCTGGTCGACATCACCTACCGCCAGCTCGACTACTGGGCCCGGACCGGGCTGGTCACCCCCTCGGTGCGGGCCGCCGAAGGGTCCGGCAGCCAGCGCCTCTACAGCTTCACCGACGTGGTGGAGCTGCGCATCATCAAGCGGCTGCTGAACGCGGGCGTCTCCCTGCAGCGCATCCGCGAGGCGATCACCTACCTGCGCCAGGAATTCAAAGGCCGCTTCAGCGACGTCACCCTGATGTGCGACGGCCCCAAACGGGTCTACGTCTGCCACTCGCCCAACGAGATCGTCGACATCTTCCAGAAGGGCCAGGGCGTGTTCGGCATCGCCGTCGGCGCGGTCTGGGCCGACACCGCAGGCGACGTCGCCCACCTCCCCGACGACCAGCAGGAGCACGAGCACGAGCCGGAGCACGAGCGGGCAGCCGGTGACCGCGCCGCCGGCGACACCGGCGACACCGGGGAGCCGGGCGACCCGCCGAGGGCGCGCCAGCGGGCCTGAGCTTGCGCCGCTCCAACGCCCCGTCCGTTTTGGGCGGATTCCGTTGCGGGATCCGGAACGTCGGTGGTTGAATCGTCCGGTTCCAGCCAAGCGAAACAGATGAACAAATCCCTATGGCGACATGTCGACAAAGCGACAGGTCGACGGTCGTCTCGGAAGAGGGGACAGCGTGAGCTACCAGCCGCACACCGACGCCGACGTCCGCCGCATGCTCGACACCCTCGGGCTCGTCGACGTCGACGAGCTGTTCGCCACCATCCCGGCGGACCTGCGCGCCCCGTCCGGCCTCGACCTGCCCCGGCCCCACGCCGAGCAGGAGGTCGCCGCCGAGCTCAGCCGACTCGCCGGCCGCAACCGCCACCTCGACGAGCTGACCTGCTTCCTCGGCGCCGGCGTCTACGACCACTACGTCCCAGCGGTGGTCTGGTACCTCGCCGGGCGGGGCGAGTTCGCCACCTCCTACACCCCCTACCAGCCCGAGATGAGCCAGGGCGTGCTGCAGGCGCTGTTCGAGTACCAGACGCTGATCAGCGAGCTGACCGGCCTGGCGGTCTCCAATGCCTCCCTCTACGACGGCGCCTCCGCCGTCGCCGAGGCCGCCACCATGGCCGTCGCCGCCACCGGCCGCGGCGAGCTGCTGGTCTCGGCCGCGGTCGCCCCCCGCGTGCGAGAGCTGCTGGAGACCTACGGCCACGGCCCCGGCGCCAAGCTGGTCGAGATCCCGGCCCTCGGCGGCCACACCAACCTCGCCGAGGCCGCCGAGCTGGCCGGTGAGCAGACCGCCGCGGTGATCGTCGCCCAGCCGAACTTCTTCGGCGTGATCGAGGACGCCGCCGCCGCCGCCGCGCTGGCCCACCGTGCCGGCGCGCGGCTGGTGGTCAGCTTCGACCCGCTCGCCGCCGGGCTGCTGGAACCGCCCGGCCGCCTCGGCGCCGACATCGTCGTCGGCGAGGGCCAGGCGCTCGGCAACCACCCGAGCTTCGGCGGCCCCGCCTTCGGCTTCCTCGCCTGCGCCCAGCAGGACGTTCGCCGCCTGCCCGGCCGGCTGGTCGGCCAGACCGTCGACAGCGACGGCCAGCGCGCCTTCGTCCTCACCCTGCAGGCCCGCGAGCAGCACATCCGCCGCGAGCGGGCGACCAGCAACATCTGCACCAACCAGACCCTCAACGCCATCGCCGCCGCCGTCTATCTCGCCTGGCTCGGCCCCGATGGCCTCGACGACCTCAGCCATCTCTGCCTGCGGCTGGCCCGCTACGCCGCCGACCGGCTCACCGCCCTGCCCGGCGTGCGGCTCGCCTTCCCCGGCCAGCCGTTCTACAAGGAGTTCACGCTGCGCCTGCCCGCCGACCCCGCCGAAGTCTGCCGCCGCCTCGCGGACGACCATGGCCTGCTCGCCGGGCTGCCGCTGGCCGGGACCGTCCCCGGCCTCGATGACGGCCTGCTGGTCGCCGTCACCGAGCGGCGCAGCAAAGCCGACATCGACCACCTCGCTGACGCGATGGGCAGCGTCCTCACCGACCTGGAGAAGGAGGGCGCGGCATGAGCGCGGCAGCGGCAGCGAACCCGGACGGCCCGGCGTTCGAGCCGGCGCCGTGGGCGGCCGGCACGCCGGGGGAGCGCGAGCCGGAGCGGCTCATCTTCGAACGGTCCGCGCCAGGCCGGCGGGCGTCCAGCTTCCCCGACGGCGCCGACCTGCCCGACATCGACGTCGACCTGGCGGCGGTCCTGCCGGCCGGAGCGCGGC
>DASWDC010000105.1:0-10181 GCA_036395655.1 Actinomycetota bacterium
GCTCTCCGGGTGCGGGGTGGCGACGTGGTAGGCGTCGTTGGAGGCGCCGTAGCCGGCGACCTCGGCGTAGACCTTGGCGCCGCGGGCGCGGGCGTGCGCCTCGGACTCGAGCACCACCACCGCCGCGCCCTCGCTCACGACGAATCCCGACCGCGCCCGGTCGTAGGGCCGCGACGCCGCCGAGGGCTCGTCGTTGCGGGGCGCGAGCGCCTGCATCTGGCAGAACCCGGCCAGCACCAGCGGGGTGATACAGGCCTCGGTGCCGCCGGCGACGAACACGTCGGCACGGCCGCGCCGGATCAGGTCGGCCGCCTCGCCGATCGCGTGCGAGCCGGTGGCGCAGGCCGACACCACCGCGAAGTTGCAGCCGATCGCCCCGAACCGGGTGGCGATGTAGCTGGTCGCGGTGTCGACCAGGGCGTTCGGCAGCCAGGTCGGGGAGACCCGGTCGGGCCCGCGTTCCAGCAGGATCTTCTGCTGCTGCTCGATCAGGGCGACCCCGCCGATCGCCGAGCCGACCACCACCCCGGTCCGCTCCGGCACCAGCGAGTCCTTGTCCAGGCCGGCGTCGGCGACCGCCTCGTCGGCGGCGGCGACCGCGAACAGCACGCCCCGGTCCATCCGCCGGGCGTCCTTGCGCGAAACCACCGTTTCCGGGTTGAAGCCGCGCACCTCCCCGGCGATCCTGACCGGGAAGGGCGACGGGTCGAAGGCAGCGATCGTGTCGATGCCGCTGCGTCCCTCCAGCATCGCCGCCCAGGTCGAGGGGGCGTCCAGCCCGAGCGGGCTGAGCGCGCCGATTCCGGTGATCACCACACGTTCCTTCATAAACGAAGCCTACGTGTACCCGAGGCAGTCGGCCAGTCGCTGGTGGGCGGCGCGGGCGGCACGCTCGGCCTTGACCCCCGCCGGGTCGGGGGCGACCACGTGCCTGGTGGTGGGCGCGGCCACGCCCTCCCCCCTGGCGCCCTCTCCGCCAGCGAGGCCGAGGGCGAGCAGGGCCGCGCCCCGCGCCGACGCCTCCGGCTCGTCCACCACCCGGACGGGGCGGTCGAGGACGTTGGCGAGGGTCTGCTGCCACCAGCGCGACGCGACGATCGCCCCGCCCGAGGCGACCATCTCGAAGTCCGGGCGCGCGAGGCTCGCCGCCAGCGCCTCGACCCCGGCGGCGAGCTGGAAGCAGACCGCCTCCAGGCTGGCGGCGACCACCTCGACGGCGGTGGTAGCCAGCGACAGCCCGGCGATCACCCCCGACCCGGCGACCAGGTCCAGGGGCGCCCGCGACCCGGCGTGGTAGGGCATGACCTGGACGCCCTCGGCACCGGGCGGGACCGTCCACAGGGCGGCCTCGACCTGCTCGTCCGCCGGGAGGGCGAGCAGCTTCCTGGCCCAGGCATAGAGGTTGCCCCCGCCGGAGTACGCCGCCCCGGTCACCAGGCGGTCCTGGTCGACCCGGTAGCGCCACAGCGCCCGTCCCAGAGGACCGCCTTCCCTGGCGTCACCGTCATCGTGGACCGCACGCACCGCCGCCGAGGTGCCGACGTTGATCGCCACCTGATCGGGGGTGACGCAGCCCGCGCCGACGTTGGAGGCGGCCCCGTCGCCGCTGGGCGGGTGCCAGGCAGCCCCGGCCAGCGCCGGCCAGCGCCGCGCCAGCTCCGGGATGAGCCTGCCGCGCCAGCCCTCCTCCAGCAACCCCGGCACGGCCGCCTCGTCCACGCCGGCGAGCCCGAGCGCCTCCGGATCCCAGGTCATCGAGGCCAGGTCCAGCAGGCCGGTCCCGGACGCCATCGACACCGAAGCGCCCGCCTCGCCGGTCAGCGCCCTGGTGGCGTACTCGCTCAGCCCGAGGTAGCGGGCGGGCGCCTCCGCCGGCCTCCCGTGGACAGCATTGCTTGGCTCGCCCGCACGCTCGGCCGCCGGATTGCAGTTGCGCGCCAGCCAGGGGATCTTCACGGTCCAGTAGGTGGTGTGCGGCAGCGTCCCGGTGACGGCGTGCAGGCGCTCGACGTCCGCCCGCGCCCGCACTTCCTTGACCATCCCCGCCGCCCGGGTATCGGCCCAGGTGAGCGCCCCGGTGAGCGGCCTGCCGGCGGCGTCCGCCGCGATCACCGAATGCCACGCGCAGGAGATCGCCACGTCTGTCACACCGTCGAGGTAGCCTTGCCGGGCCAGCTCGTCCAGGCAGTCGCAAAGCGCCGCGACCACCGCCTCCGGGTCCAGTTCCGCCTTGCCGTCGTCGGCGATCTCAAGCTCCGTCGCCCGCCGCGCCAGCATCCCTGGAAGCGCCCGCCCCGCGCCGTCGAACAGCAGCGCCCGCACCGACGAGGTCCCCAGGTCGAGCGCGAGCACGCGCCGGTCGCCCACCGTCCACCTCCTCCCCCGGTAGCTTCCCCAGGGGCCTCAAGCTACTCGCCGGGAGGCTGGCGGCGCAGGGGCGCGTGGACGCTCGGAATGCGACTGTCGAACCAGCCGGGACCGAGGCCGAGTTCGGCGAGCGCGCGCTCGTCGAGCTCGCCGTCGGCGACGGCGTCGGCAGCGGCGAAGGTCCGCGCCTGGGCGCGGCGGCCGGGGGAGCTGGGCGCGCCCAATCCGTTGCCGTTGGGGGTGCCGAGCGGGTCGACGCCGGTCGGGGCGGATTCCCGGGCGGCGGCGATGCCCCAGCGGTCCGGCTGGCCGTGGACCGGCTGGCGGGCGAGCAGGTCGGCGGGGAGGAGGACCAGGGCGGTGATGCCGCCGGACCAGGAGTGGCGCAGCTGGACCTTCATGCCGTGGCGGGCGGCGAGGTGGCCGACGACGAAGAAGCCGAGGAGGCGGGCCTGGGCGAGGTCGACCTCGGGGGGCTGGGCGAGGCGCTGGTTGGCGTCGACGAGCTGGTCGTCGCTCATGCCGATGCCCTGGTCCTCGATCTCCAACAGGTAGCCGGCGGGGAGGAGCTGGCCGGCGACCAGCGCCCGGGTGTCGGGGGCCGAGAAGGTGACGGCGTTCTCGATCAGCTCGGCGAGCAGGTGCATCACGTCGGCGGCGGCATGCCCGGCGATCGGCGCGTCCGGCAGCGACAGCAGCTCGACCCGGGTGTGGTCGTTGATCTCGGCGACCGCGGCGGCGAGCAGCTCGGTCACGGGGACCGGGCCGCGCCAGCGGCGTGAGGGGTCGGCGCCGGACAGCACGATCAGGTTCTCGGCATTGCGCCGCATGCGGCTGGCCAGGTGGTCCAGCTCGGCGACGGCGCCGGGCAGCTCGGCGGGCCCGGTCAGCGGGACGGCGCGGAGCAGCTCCAGCTGGCGGTCGAGCAGGCTCTGGCTGCGCCGCGCCAGGTTGAGGAACATCTCGCCGATGCTGCGCCGCAGCGCGGCCTCCTTGCCGGCCAGCTGCACGGCGACCTGGTGGACGGCGTTGAAGGACTCGGCGAGCTGGCCGATCTCGTCGGAGGAGTCCACCGCGACCGGGCCGGCCGACTCGGCGGCGAGGTCGACCTCCTCGCCGTCCCGCAGGCGGCGGACCACGCTGGGCAGCGTGCGCTCGGCGATCTCGTCGGCGGCGACCTTGAGCCGGGACAGCGGCACGATCATCGATCGGGCACTGATCAGCGAGAGGCCGACCGCGAGTACCAGCGCGGTGACCAGCAGCAGGCTGTAGAGCAGCGCGCGCCGGCCGGCGCTGGCCACCACCGCAGCGCTGGTGGTGACGATGTCATGGTTCTGCGCCAGCTCCACCTGCCGGAGCCGGTCGAGATTGGCGCTGGCGGCGCTGTACCAGGCCCCGGGGGTGAGGCCGCCGGGGAAGCGCTCCCGCAGCGCTGCCTCGCGCTCGACGGCGGCGACCTGGGCGACCTGCGGGCCGGTGACGGTCTGGTTGAGGAGCTGGCGCAGCGCGGGGGTGGCGTGGTTCTGGAACTGCGCCAGGTAGATGCTCTCGGCGGCCATCAGCACGGTCAGCCGGCCGTGCTCGGTGTCGCCGAGGGCGGTGCGGTGCTGCGACAGCAGGCCGAACAGGAAACCGCGCTGCAGGTCGACGAAGTCCATCGCGCGCCCCAGCGCCACCGACCCGGCCATCGAGTCGAGCAGCCGCTGGCCGCTGGAGCCCGGGACGATCTCGCCGTTGATGTCCAGCAGGTCGTTGACCGTGTCGCTGTACTGGTCGAGCGCCTGCTGCAGGTTGGTGACGGGCGGGTGGCCCTCGCCGAGGTGGACGTTGCCCTCCAGCTCCGCCTGCTCGAGCAGCGGCTGGTCGGCCAGCTCGTCGCCCCGGATCGGGCTGCGGTCGATCAGCTCGCGCTGGCGGGTGAGCTTGGCGAGCTCGCCGAAGGCGTAGTCGATGCGCAGGCGCAGGCCGCTGTCGCCCGGGCCCAGGCGGAGCCGGGAGGCGGCCGTGCGGTAGCTGGCCGCCGCCTGGTCGGTGACCCGGCGCTGCGCCCGCAGGATCGAGGCGCCGGAGGCGCGGCTGGAGCCGATGACGTTGCGCGACAGGCTGCGCTCGTTCTGCAGCTCGTGGACCACCGGGGCGAGGCCGTCGGCGAAGCGGGCGAGCTGGTTCACGTGCCCGGCGCGGGCGCCCTCGGCCAGGCTGGCCCGCAACCCGAGCAGGGTGACCACGGTCAGTGCCAGCAGCGGGACGATCAGGGTGAGGATAAATTTCGACCGGATCGGCGCGTTTCGTAACATCAGCCGGCCCCTTCCAATGAGGGGCAAGACGCTATCGTCCACGCTTGATAAGGGCAAACGCGCACCCGAAGCCGCTCACCAGCCGCAAGCGGGGCAAGCGTCGCTTTCGTTCCCAATACTTGCCCCGCTGCCTTTCCGGCAGAAGCCCTCTATAGGTTTCGGGGGAATCTTGACCGGATGTGAGATGAAGCGCACGATCCGAGCACAGGCGGAATTCCGCGTGCCGTTGCGCAAGGGAGGGCTTCCGATGGCGGAAGACATCGAAGCTGTGCGGGGGACCGGCGACCCGACCAGGGCGGTAACGCCTCCAGTGGACCCGGCGGCCGGGGCGATCGCCGACCCGGCCCCGCTCGGCCTGGCAGGCTTCGCGCTGACCACCTTCGTCCTCAGCATGTTCAACGCCGGCCTGGTCGGCAAGGCGGGCGAGCCGGTCGTCCTCGGCCTGGCGCTCGCCTACGGCGGCGGCGCCCAGCTCCTCGCCGGGATGTGGGAGTTCCGGAAGGGCAACACCTTCGGCGCCACCGCGTTCAGCTCGTTCGGCGCCTTCTGGATCTCCTACTGGGTGTTCGTGGCCTTCTTCGCCAAGCCGGGCACCCCGCAGGCCGTCCCGGCGACCGCCGTGGGCCTGTACCTGATCGCCTGGGGGATCTTCACGTTCTACATGTGGATCGCCTCGTTCAGGACCACCGCCGCCGTGAACGTGGTGTTCCTGCTGCTGTGGGTCACTTTCGTCCTGCTCGGTATCGGCGCGGCCGGTGGCCACAGCTCGATCACCAAGCTGGGCGGCTGGGTCGGCCTCGCCACCGCGGTCGCAGCCTGGTACGCCTCCTTCGCCGGCGTCGCCAACTGGACCTTCGGCCGCGAAATGGTCCCGGTGCGCGCCCTTCGCCGCGCCGCCTGATCCCAGGCCACGCGGTCACTGGCAGCGCGGGAAGGAACAGGCTCCCGCGCTGCCAGCCTCAACCGGAGAGGGCGACCGGCAGGAGCCGCTTCGGGACCTGGCCGCCGCCGTCCTTGACCAGGTAGACCTGGAGCTGGGACTGGCCGGGTCCCCGCTTGTAGAGGAAGTCGGGGACGATCACCGCGAACTTGTCGGCGGGCTGGCCAGCGTGGTCGGCATAGAACAGCGACGCCCCGCCGACCCGGCCGTTGACCGCCACCAGCACGGTCATTCCCGGCGGTGGCACCCCGGTGGTGAGCTGGCCGACGACCAGGGCCGGGACGGTCGCCGCCTTCGGGTCGATGGTCGCGAACAGCTTCCAGTTCCTGATGGTCGCCTTGGCGGCTGGCCGCGCGGCGACCCGCCCGATCGCGCTGGGCGGCTTGTAGACCCAGTCGGCGAACCAGCCGTACTGGTAGAAGCCCTGGTCGCCGTGCTGGTGGGCCCGCACCAGCGAGTCGGTCACGCCCTTCAATACGGTCGCCCAGTTCGACGGCCCGTCGCGGCTCACGCGGTCGCCGGGATGGTCGTACCAGTACTTGTCGCCGCGGGTCCGGGCCGGCGGGCCCACCTCGGAGAGGCCGTCCATCTTCCAGGGGACCTTGATGCCGGCCATGTCGGCGAGGGTCGGGAGCAGGTCGACCTGCTCCCAGTTGCGGTCGTCCACCTTGCCGGCATGTTGGTTCGGCGCCTTGACGAGCAGCGGCACCCACATCAGCGACGGCGCGTTGCTGGGGCCGAGGCGGCGGGCACGCTCGCCGGTGGCGAAGCCGTTGCCGTGGTCGGCGGTCATCAGCACCAGGGATTTGTCATACAGGCCCTGGTCCTTGAGCCGCTGGATCAGGTCGCCGACCAGCTTGTCGGTGTAGGCGAGCTGCAGCAGGTGGCGCTCGTGGGTCAGCTCGACGTACTGCCTGGGCCACTGCTCCTCGGGGAGGCTCAGCAGGAACGGCAGGCTGCCCTGGTTGTAGAGGGCCCCGTCGGGCTCGAAGCGCCACGGCGTGTGCGGCATCAGGATGTGCAGGAAGTACAGCGTCGGCTGCGCGTCGCTGGCCTTGATCGAGTCCAGGAAGTCGGTGAAGCGCGACGGGGCGTTGAGCTCCGCGTTGCTGAGGTTGTTCTTGAAGAGGGCGGAGGGGTCCTTGGTGTCGAGCTTCTTCCCGCCCTTGCCGCCCGCTTCGGCGGCGGTCTGGGTGTCGGCGAACGAGGCCGGGTTCACCGGGGTGTCATAGGGCGAGACGATACTTTTGTAGATGCCGGCCGAGTCCTTGAGGACCGCGCCCAGGCCGGAGGCGTCCCGGGAGCCGGCCGTGACGCCGCAGCGGACCGGCGGGCAAAGCTGCGTGATCGTCTCCGAGACCTTCAGGTTGTACCAGCTGCCGAAGAGGGTGAAGAGGTTCTCGGGGTAGTTCTGCAGGATCGGCGCCACCACCTTGGAGGGGTAGCGGCCGGTGAGCATCGCCGGGACCGCGTACGGCGTGAACCCCGACACCCCGGTGGCGTTGCGGTACCACGTGGAGTGCGCGGCGAAGTCCGCGAAGTTGGGGTAGACGCGCCGGTCGACCTGGCCGCTTGAGTCCAGCAGCGACTGCAGCGGGAACTCGTCGAAGAACACCATCACGATCGGCGGCAGCGCGCGGCCTGAGGCCGTCCGCAGCGGCGCCACCGCGGCGGTCCTGACCGGGCGCAGCAGCTCGGCGCTCGGCGAGGTGGTGGCGAACAGCAGCGCGAACACCAGCGGCGCGGGCACCAGGTAGCGCAGCCACAACCGCACCCAGGGGCCTTTCTGGTAGAGCAGGGCGAACCCGGCGGCCAGCAGCAGCGCCAGCAGCGCCAGCCGCTTGCCCCGCATCGGGAGGAGCTTCTTCAACGCCTCCAGCGCGATCAGCGCGGACAGCCCGGCGACCATCACCAGGTGGACCAGCTCGCGGGCCCGCTCCCCGGCAAGCTCGGCGGCCAGCTCGACCAGACCGAGCACGAGCGCCGGCGCGATCGTGACGGCGAGCACCAGCAGCAGCATGTCGAGGCGGCTCGCCCTCCGGAAGAGAAAGAAATCCGGTGCTTCGCCAGTGACGTCGAGGATCGGCTGGGCGATCGCGAAGCCGGTCAGCACGAACAGTTCCAGCCATGCCCCGAGCAGCTCACGGGAGATACGGGGGATGGGACGGTGCCAGGGTTTGATCCGCTCTCGCCAGCTCCAGCTCAGGCTCATTCGGGGACCGGGCTCATCTGGGGACCGCGTGATAGAGCATCCGGGTGCCGCTTGGCAGCTCCTCGCGGTCCAGCACCTCGAAGCGCTGCTCCAGCAGGCGCTCGAAGACCTCGCGGCGGTAGTCGCCGTGCATGCCGGCGGGCTTGTTGGCCAGCAGCCGGTCGGCCATCGGGTCCTTCGGGTCGACGAACTCGACCACCAGCCGGCCGCCGAGGCCATGCCACCAGTCCACCAGGGCCGGCAGCGGCACGTTGCCGCTGATCGCCAGGTGATGGACGAGGGCGAGCGCCAGCACCGCGTCAGGGCGCAGCCGCTCGAACAGCGGGCCCCGCTCGGTCCCTCGCCAGCCGAGGCCGGGCGAGGGGTCGGTCAGGTCCACGACGAGTGGCAGGATCCGCTCGTTGCCCTCGGCGGCGAGGCGCTGCCAGAGGCGGTCGACGGTGACCGCGTCAGCGTCGGCGGTCACCACGTAGCTGGCGTGGCGCTGGGCGATCCGGGCATAGGTGCCGTCGTTGCCGCCGAGGTCGGCGCAGATCCCAAGCGGCGCGGCGGCGGCCAGGGAGCGCTCCACGAACGCCTCCTTGCGCTCCCGCTCGGCGTCGGTGTAGGTGCTGGTCCGCTGGTAGTCCGACCAGGTGGAGGGCTTGCCGGCCTCGCTCCAGGAGAGCTTGGCGACCAGCTTGCGGATCGCCTTGACGGTGGCGGCCTGCAGCTCGGCGGAGAAACCGGCGGCCGCGAGCTCCTTGCGGGTGTCTGAGGCACGGGCGCCGGACATGCGCGCGTCGATCGCCTGGTGCAGCACCACGTGCTTGAGCACCCCGGCCCTGCGCCCGGCCCTGCGCCCGGCGCCGCGCAGCAGCCCGCGGGCGTCCTGGGGGGTGATGCCCTGCACCGCGCCGCGCAGGAACGGCTGGAAGCGGACGCCCCGGTGCGCCTGGAGCAGCAGCGGGTACAGCATCGTCTGGCAGAACTGCCGGTAGCCCGCCCACGGCTCGCCCGGCTGCACCCGCGTGAACGAGCCGACGTCGATGAACACCGGCCGCGCGCCGCGGAACTGCAGGTTGTAGGCGTAGCCGTCCTTCATCGTGAAGCCCTCGGCCAGCCCGGCCAGCAGCAGATCCAGGTGGCACAGGGCCGCCGCCCGGAGCATCGAGAAGGTCCACTCGAACGGATAGGACACCACCGGGATGCGCTCATGCTCGACGACCCCGGCGATGCCGGTCAGCTTCGTGGTCGCCTCCGGCAGGGTGGCCAGTTCGACCGCGGTGGTCTTGACCAGCTCGCCGCGCTCGGTCGCCCGCTGCCAGAACCGCGTGGCGGCCAGCGCCTCGAAGTCCGCCCAGCCCGTCGGGTCGAACCCGCGCAGCACACGGCCGTCCAAGTAGAACACCGATCCCGCCGGGTCGCGGAACGAGCCCGGCTCAACCGCGAACGGCATCCCCGCTACCGCTCGTCGGACTCGGCCATCTCGACCTGGGCTGCCCGGCGCCCACGGAACGGGGCCGTCAGGCGCCGCCAGAACAGCTTGAAGAACACGGCGATCCCCGCGACTCCCGCTACGACCGCCTGAACAACCATGCTGCCGGACATGGCGTCAAGATATGCCAAGCTTCTCATCCGGGGCGTTTCTCCTTATTGCTGGGCTGATCCACGTGTCCTGCCCCGCAACCTGTTTCGGCGGGGAAAGGCACGCTCACGGGTGGCACTACGAAACGATGCGTTCAGGTCAGGATGGCGACAGACGATATCACGACCCTCCACAGAACCGTCATTCATCATCCATGCCGTATTCACGTTCAGCTGACAAAACCGGCCGCCAAACTGTGGGAAATTCGCGTGTGCCGGCACGCGAGATCCATGACAATCGGCGTCATGAATACCAACAACGCCGGGATTGAGATCCGGCCGATTGCCGCTGAGGAGTTCCCCGCCTACTGCCAGGTGCCAGCCAACGCCTTCGGGCAGACCCTGACGCCCGAACGGGTCAAGGACTGGTCCGAAGGCTTCGAGCTCGACCGCACCTTGGCCGCGTTCGACGGTGACCGCATCGTCGGCACCGGCGGTGCCGACTCACTGGAGCTGACCCTGCCGGGCGGGACCGTCATCCCGGTCGGCGGCCTGACCGCGATCTCGGTGCTGCCGACCCACCGCCGCCGCGGCATCCTCCGCGCCATCATGGAGCGCCACTTCCAGGACGTCGAGGCTCGCGGCGAGGTCGTCTCCGCGCTGCTCGCCTCGGAGTCGGCCATCTACAGCCGCTTCGGCTACGGCCCGGCGACCTACGGGGCCGACCTGGAGATCGACCCGCGCTCAAGTGCCTTCCTGCGGCCGCCCCCCGGAGGCGGCCGGGCGCGCCTGCTGGACC
>DASWDC010000106.1:0-4294 GCA_036395655.1 Actinomycetota bacterium
CGCCGCCTCACCGTCGCCAGTGCCGCCGGCGTCGTCATCGCCGCTGCGGACCCAGAGGCGGCACAGCGCCTGCAGCATGGTCTGGTGGGCGGCGTCGAACAGGTCGGCGACCCGCGCGGTCAGCGGGTCGCCGATCACCACCGCCTGGGGCTGGTCGGGTGGGCGGCGCACGTACGCGGGCCGCGCCGGCCAGGCCGGCGAGAAGCCCGGGTCGGCCTGGGTCGCCGCCAGGAACTCGTCGAGGATGCCGGCCAGGCGGCCGAAATGGGCTTCCCGCCAGTCGCCGCAGGTGCCCTCGCCCTGCTCGACGATGGTGGCGATGGCGGCCTTCGCCGAGGCGAGGTCGGTGACGGTCACCAACTCCGGCCAGCCGAGCAGCTGGCGGGTCGCCTGCGCGTGGGGCGGGCCAAAGAACACACCCGCCTCGCCGTAGCGCTCGACGAGCCGGCTGAAGCCGTGCTCGATGCTGCGATAGAGATGCCCGACCGTGGAGTAGTCCTGCGGGGCGGCCATCATGGTGGTCGGGGTCGCGGTCAGCGGCCGGCATTCGCACGCCGCGGCGAAGGCGTCGGCGTCCTCGACGTCGATGTGGTCGGGGCGTTCCAGGTAGAGGAAGTGGCGCAGCGCCGCCTCACCGAACGGCGCCAGCGCGATCCGCACGTCAGGCGGGTACCACCGGCAGCTGATCGGGAAGTTCGGCCGGTGGAAATGCGGTGTGGCGCCGACCGCGGTCAGCAGGTTGGTGGCCAGGGTCAGGTGCAGCATCTCCTGCACGGCGATCTGGGACAGGGTCTGGCCCCAGCGGGTCACCTGGGCGGCCTGCTCGGCGCTCAATCCCTCCTGGCAGTGGGGGTCGCGTTTCAGTGAGTAGAGGGCGAACAGGTACTCGCAGAGCACCCCCTGTTCCAACTCGCAGGCCTGCGTGAGCAGATAGACGAGCTGCTCGCGGCTGTCGATTGGCAGTGGCGGCCGGGTGGTGGTGGTCGTCACGCCGGGATACCGAGGGACGGGACGGGACACGGGCACGGGCAACCTCCTTCACGCGGCAGCGCGTCAGCGCAGGGCGACACGATCGAGCCAGAAATCCAGCAGGGCGGCGTCGCCCAGCACCTCCACCCGCTCGCTGCCCGGGGGGAGCCGGCGGTAGAAGACCAGCAGCACGTCGGTGAGCGGGCCGCGCAGCGCGACCGTGGCGCGCTCGTGGCCGCGGCGCCAGCTGAAGCCGTCGCTGCCGAGCTCGATCAGCCACTCGGCCGCCAGCGCCGCGTCGGCGTCGGTCGCGTGGAAGTGAATGCTCCCGCCAGCGCCGTGCGGCTCCGCCAGCTGCGGCGAGGCGGCCGCGATCTCCGGGTCGCCGAACAGCTCCAGCAGCTCGTCGATGGCGTCGGCGGCCAGCTCCGGCGCGACGCTGTAGTCGGCGCCGACCGTTCCGGCCGCGTCGGCGCGGTGGACCACCAGGTCGAGCGCGGCACGGCGGGCCCAGAAGGCTGTCCTGCGGTTGAAGACCCAGACCTGCGCCTCGGCGTCGGAGCCGGCGGCGCGCAGGGTGTCGGCGAAGCGCGCGGCGGCGTCGGCGAGCCAGGCATCCAGGGCGGCCGGGTCGTCGGCGTCCGGTCCGGCGCCATCGGGGACCTGCCGCTGCGGGTCGTCCACCGCCGTCCTGGTCCGGACGGCGGTCTCGACGAAGCGGAGATTGCCGCCGATGTGGCGCACGAGCTCGGCGAGCGTCCAGTCGGGGCAGGTCGGGACGATCGCGGTCAGGTCGGCGCCCTTCACCGTTTCCCGGAGCAGCTTGGTCTGCGTGATGATCTCGTCGCAGTAGCGGTTATGTGCTAAAGGCGTCATGTGGGCACGCTACACCAGGGGCGCGACCGCTCGCGTTGTCGCCTGTCGCTGGTGATCCGTACCATCGGGAGCGCTGTGGTTGCGAACGGACACAAGCCAGTCCTGCTGACGGTTGACGACGACCCCGGGGTCTCGCGCGCGGTCGCGCGCGACCTGCGGCGCCGGTACGGGCAGGACTACCGGGTCGTGCGAGCCGAGTCGGGACGCCAAGCCCTGGAGGCGCTCCGGGAGATGAAGCTCCGCGGCCAGGTCGCGGCGGTACTGCTGGCCGACTACCGCATGCCAGAGATGAACGGCCTGGAGTTCCTGGAGCAGGCCATGGACCTGTTCCCCCACGCGCGCCGGGCGCTGCTGACCGCCTACGCCGATACCGACGCGGCGATCCAGGCGATCAACGTGGTGGACCTCGACCACTACCTGCTGAAACCGTGGGATCCGCCGGAGGAGAAGCTCTACCCGGTGGTCAGCGCGCTGATCGAGTTATGGCGCGCCACCGGGGAGAAGCCGGTCAGCGCCACCCAGGTGGTCGGGCATCGCTGGTCGGCGCACTCGTTCGAGGTGCGGGACTTCCTGGCGCGCAACTCGGTGCCCTACCGCTGGCTCACCGCCGAGCAGCCGGAGGGCCGGCGCCTGCTCGAGGCCGCCGGCCTCGACGCCACCAGCATCCCGCTGGTGGTGACCCCCGACGGCGACACCCTGGTCGACCCGAGCGCCGAGGAGCTGGCCGCCCGGGTGGGCCTGTCCACCACGCCCACCACCGACTTCTACGACACCGTGATCGTCGGCGGCGGCCCCGCCGGGCTCGGCGCGGCCGTCTACGCCGCCTCGGAGGGGCTGCGGACGGTCCTGGTCGAGCGGCAGGCGACCGGCGGCCAGGCCGGGCAGAGCTCCCGGATCGAGAACTACCTCGGCTTCCCCGACGGGGTCAGCGGTGCGCAGCTCACCGACCGGGCCCGCCGCCAGGCCCACAAGTTCGGCGCGGAGGTCCTCACCGCTCGCGGCGTCGCCGCCGTCGAGGTGCGCGAGTCCTCCCGGGTGGTGCGCTTCACCGACGGGGTCGAAATCGCCGCCCACACGGTGGTGCTGGCCACTGGGGTCGCCTACCACCGGCTCGACGTGCCCGGTGCCGACCGGCTCACCGGCCTGGGGCTCTACTACGGGTCGGCCGCGACCGAGGCGCCCGCCTGCGCGGGCGAGGACGTCTACGTCGTCGGGGGCGCCAACTCTGCCGGGCAGGCGGCGATGTTCCTGTCCAGGCACGCCCGGCGGGTCACGCTGCTGGTGCGCGCCGACGGCCTGGAACGGTCGATGTCCTACTACCTGATC
Organism: Actinomycetota bacterium; assembly: GCA_036395655.1. GTDB lineage: Bacteria > Actinomycetota > CALGFH01 > CALGFH01 > CALGFH01 > DASWDC01. The sequence goes on from DASWDC010000106.1 coordinate 3,172, forward strand.
CGCCAGATCCGCGAGACGCCCAACGTCGTGGTGCGGCCCTACACCCAGGTGATCGGGGCGGCGGGCGACGAGCACCTGGAGCAGCTCATCCTCTGCGACTTCCGCGACGGCCGCACCGAGACCGTGCCGGCGAGCTACCTGTTCGTGTTCATCGGCGCGGCGCCCTGCACCGACTGGCTCGACGGCGTGGTCGCGCGCGACCCCAAGGGGTTCCTGCTGACCGGCCCGGACCTGCTGGCCGGCGGCCAGCGGCCAGCGGGCTGGCCGCTGGACCGCGACCCGTATTATCTGGAGGGCAGCGTGCCGGGGATCTTCGCGGCCGGCGACGTCCGCGCCAACTCGGTGAAGCGGGTCGCCTCCGCCGTCGGCGAGGGCGCGATGGCGATCCAGCTCGTCCACCGCTACCTGGAGGCATCATGACCGCCGAGCGGCTCAGCCCTGACGAGCTGCGGGAGCTGTTCCTGTTCGAGAAGCTGAACGGGGAGCAGCTGGCCTGGCTGGCGAAGCGCGGCGAGGTCAGGCACTACCCCGCCGGGACGGTGGTCCATTCCAGCGGCGAACCCGCGGTGTTGCTGTTCGTCCTGCTGGAGGGCGCCATCTCGCTGTCGGTGCGGGCGGGCGGCGCCGAGATCGAGGTGAACCGGACCGACTACCGGGGGACCTACTCAGGTGCGTTCCTCGCCTACCTGGACCTGCCCAACGCGCAGTCGTACCGCGGCACCCTGCGGACGGTGACCGGCTGCCGCTTCTGGGCGCTGCCCGCCGCCGACTTCGGCTGGGCGGTGCGCGAGTGGTTCCCCATGGCGACCCACCTGCTGGAGGGGTTCGCGGTCCAGGGGATGGGCACCATGGAGACGGTCAGCACCCGCGAGCGGCTGGTCGCCCTCGGCACGGTCACCGCCGGGCTCACCCACGAGCTGAACAACCCGGCGACCGCCACCGCGCGTGCCGCCACCGCGCTGCGCGAGCGGCTGTCGGCCCTCCTGGACGAACTGGTGATCATCGCCCACGCCTGCAGCCCGTCGCCCACGCCCACGAGCGGCGAGGGTCAGATCGCCACCCTGGTCGACCTGGTCCGCCAGACCCTCCACCCGGATCACCGTGCCGAGCTGGGCCCGCTCTC
>DASWDC010000107.1:0-7546 GCA_036395655.1 Actinomycetota bacterium
CAGCCCTTCCGGCGGCGCCGGGAAGCCCGGCCGGACGATCACGGCGCCGACCATGACCGGTCCGGCCCACGCGCCCCGGCCGACCTCGTCGACGCCGGCGATCCGGGCCGCTCCCCCGCCGGACAGCTGGCGTTCAAGCTCGTATCCGGTCCTCTGGTCCATGGCGAACCATGATGCCGTTCGCGCGCGGCGGCCGCCTTGGGTTCGCAGCCCGAACTGCGCCCGTTACTGGTTGAGGTAGGCGAGGACGGCCAGGACGCGGCGGTTGTCGTCTTCCGACGGCGGCATGCCGAGCTTGGCGAAGATGCCGGCGACGTGCTTCTCCACCGCGCCGGCGCCGATCACCAGGGTGGTGGCGATCGCGGCGTTGGAGCGCCCCTCGGCCATCAGCGAGAGGACCTCACGCTCCCTTGGGGTGAGCGCGGCCAGGTCGTCGGCGCGGCGGCTGGCCCGCGCGAGCTGGGTGACCACCTCGGGGTCCAGCGCGGTGCCGCCCGCGGCCACCCGGGTGAGCGCGTCGGTGAACTCCGCCACCTTGGCGACCCGCTCCTTGAGCAGGTAGCCGACCCCCGCCGAGCCGGTGGCAAGCAGGCGGGTGGCGTATCCGGCCTCGATGTACTGGGAGAAGACCAGCACGCCCGTCCCCGGGTGCTCGCGGCGCAGCTCGATCGCCGCCCGCAGGCCCTCGTCGGTGTGGGTGGGCGGCATGCGGATGTCGACGATGGCGACGTCGGGGCGGTGGCTGGCGACCGCGCCGCGCAGCGCCTCGGCGTCGGCGACGGCGGCGCACACCTCGTGGCCGCGGTCGGTGAGCAGCGCGGCGAGCCCCTCCCGCAGGATGGCGGCGTCCTCGGCGATCACCACGCGCATGGCCATGATCGTCGCGCCTAGGCGTGCAGCGGCAGCTCGACGCTGACCACCGTCGGGCCGCCCGGCGGGCTGGAGATCATCAAGCTGCCGTCCACGGTGCGGACCCGTTGCGCCAGCCCGCGCAGGCCGCTGCCGCTGCCGCTGCCGGCCCCGGTGCCGGTGTCGAGCCGGGCGCCGCCGCGGCCGTCGTCGCTGACGCGCAGGCGCAGCACCCCGTCGTGCCCGGCCGCGTCGACCGAGGCGTGGCGCGCGCCGCTGTGCCTGGTCACGTTGGCGAGCAGCTCGGCGGCGCAGAAGTAGGCGATCGTCTCGATCGCCGCGGTGGGCCGCCGCGGGATCTCGACCGACAACCTGACCGGGACGGCGCTGCGGGCCGCCAGCGTCGCCAGCGCGTCGGCCAGGCCGGTGTCCAGCACCGGCGGGTGGATCCCGCGGGCGAGGTCGCGGAGTTCGGCGATCGCCTCGGTGGCGGTCTGGTGCGCGCTAGCGACCAGCTCGCGGGCACGGGCGACCTCGGGCGGCTGGCCGGCGCCGGCGTCGCCGTCGCCGAGCTTCTCGCTGGCCAGCCCGAGGTTCATCGCCAGGGCGATCAGGCGGGCCTGCGTCCCGTCGTGCAGGTCGCGCTCCAGGCGCCGCAGCGTCGCCGCGGCGTCGTCCACCGCCAGCGCCCTGGTCTCCTCCAGGGCCCGGACCCGCTCGGCGAGCGCGCCCGGGCCGAGCAGCCCGCGGACCAGCCGGAGGTCCGCTGCCGCCACCGCCCGGACCAGCCACGGGGCCAGGAGCACCGTCGCCGCGCCGACCGCGAACGCGGCGAAGGTGCCCGCGAAGGTGGCGACCTGGAACGACCCCATCGGCAGCAGGGTGAGGACCGGCACGGGCCGCAGGTGCGTGCCGGGCGGGTGGTGCCGGAACCCTGCCCACCACAGCACGTAGGTCATGTTGACCAGCCCGCCGCCCCACAGGGCGACCGAGTAGAGCCCGAGGATCCCGACCGGCAGCTTCACCAGTAGGTACGCCACCGCCCGCCAGCTGGCGCGGTCCCGCAGCCTGGCGCCCAGGCGGCCGGTCAGGCCACGGCCGGGCCGGGGCCGTGGCGGCGCGGCGACCCGCTCGCCCAGCAACGCCGCGGCCAGGCGCCGGTGCAGCGCGCCGAGCCCTCGGACCAGGGCGAGCACCCCGATGAGCAGCGGCACCCCGAGGACCATGCCGGCCATGGTGAGCGACAGGCCGGCGCCGAGCGCGAGCAGCACGACAGTGCCAGCGAAGCCGGCGACGCCGAGCGGGAACCCCGCCAGGCAGTAGGCGAACTCGCCCCAGGCCCGGCGGGTGAACGGCGTCTCGACCGCCGCGCGAGCGACCGCGGCGACGGTCGCCACCGCGTCCCCGCCGCCGGGTCGGCGACGCCGCGGCGGGGACGAGGGCGAGGGCGTGCCGGTCATCGGTGTGGTGCTGGCCATGCGCCCATTGTCCTGCTCACGCGTCGCGTCTCGCCAGCAGCCACGCGCCGGCGGCGAGCGTCACGGCGGCCTCGAGGCTGAGCACCCCGAGGCCGGCCCAGGGCGACAGGAAGCGGATCGGGTCGACGATCGGCCGCACCACGGTCAGCGAGTTGGCGACGATCGCGACCGGCAGATACGGCATGATCGAATGCGCCACCAAGGCGACAAACTGCGCCGCGAGGTACACACCGCCAACGAGCACGGCGATCGCGGCGCCGCTGTGGCGGATGATCGCGCCAAGGCCAAGCCCGATCAGCCCGATCAGGCAGAACCCCGCCCCGCCCAGCATCACCGCCCGCAGCACGCCGGGCTGGCCAAGCGACGGGGCTGGCACCGTGGCCGGCATGGCGGCCCGCCCAGCGAGGAAGGCGACGAAGCTGGCGCCCTCCCCGGCTGCGAAGGTGACGGCGCCGACCACCGCCGCCTTGGCGGCCAGCGCCAGCGGCCGGTTGGGGATCGCGGCCAGGGTCGCGCGGATCATCCCGGAGGAGTATTCGCTGGTCATCGCCAGCACCCCCACGGCGCCGCTCAGCAGCAGGCCGAGGGAGGTCCCGGCGAGGACGTTGTTGGTGAGGTCGGCGGCTGCGTCCTTGGTGTTGGCGCCGACGGCGACCGCGATCGCGACCGCCCCGGCGACGGTGAGCGTCAGCGTCCACCAGGTGGAGCGCAGGCTCCGCAGCTTGATCCACTCCATCCGCGCCACCTGGGAGAACCGGTAGTGGCCGCGGGACTCGTGCGGGACGGCGGTCGTCGTCATGACTTCTGCCCCTGAGACTCGATGGCACCGTCGGTCAATTGGAAAAACGCCTCCTCCAGCGAGGTCGACCGGGCCGCCAGCTCCGCCACCGAGGTGTCAGCGAGCAGCCGCCCCTGGCCGATCACCACCAGATGGTCGGCGGCGAGCGCGATCTCGCTGATCAGGTGGCTGGAGACGAGCACGGCGCGGCCCTGCGCGGCCAGCGACTTCAGCAGGTTTCGGATCCAGCGGATCCCCTCGGGGTCGAGCCCGTTGACCGGCTCGTCCAGCAGCAGCACCCCGGGGTCGCCGAGCAGCGCCGCGGCGATGCCGAGCCGCTGCGCCATGCCCAGCGAGAACTTCCCCGCCCGCCGCTGCGCGGCCCCGGCCAGGCCGACGATGCCGAGGACCTCCTCGACCCGGGAGCGTGGCAGGCCGTTGCTGGCAGCCAGCGCCGCCAGATGGGCACGGGCGCTGCGGCCGGGGTGGAACGCCCGCGCCTCCAGCAAGCCCCCGACCTCCCGGAGCGGCCAGCCAAGTTCGCGGTAGCGGCGCCCGCCGATCCGCACGCTGCCGGCGTCGGGCCTGTCCAGGCCGAGGATCATCCGCATGGTGGTGGATTTCCCCGAGCCGTTCGGGCCGAGAAAGCCGGTCACGACGCCCGGCCGCACGTCGAAGCTGAGCCGGTCGACCGCGACGGTGGCGCCGTAGCGTTTGCTGATCCCTCGAACCTCGATCATCGCAACCTCCTCTGGCACGCGGTCGCGCGCCGTGGAGATCACGCTATGCGGGAGTCCGCCGCGCCGGAATCCGACCACCCCCCGAGTTCAGGCGGGGGATTTCCCCCCTGCGGCCGGGGACACGTTGTCCGGGTGATCAGGCAGGCGGCGCGGGAGCCGCGACGGCGGCGGAGAGGATGTAGTCGCCTGGGCGGAAGCGGCGCAGCCGCAGGCGGTAGCCGGTGGCGAAGCCGGGCCACAGGGTGGAGTTGCGGCCGGTGGCATCCAGATACCAGCTGGCGCAGCCGCCGGCGGTCCAGACGGTCCCGGCCATCCGCGCGTCGATCCAGGCGCTGTGGCGCCGCTGCGCCTCGACGGTCGGCTCGATCGCGACCGCGCCGCTGCGGCGTCCGCTGCGACGCAGGTGCCGCAGGACGGCGACGACCTGGGCGAGCTGGCTCTCGACCATCAGCACAACCGAGGTGTGGCCAAGCCCGGTGTTCGGGCCGAGCAGCAGGAACAGGTTCGGGAACCCACAGACCATGGTGCCGAGGTGGGCGTGCATCGTCGGCGTCCACGACTCGGCCAGCAGCCGCCCGCCGCGGCCGCGGATGTGGTCCTTGACGGGCGTGTCGGTGACCTGGAAGCCGGTGCTGAAGATGATCGTGTCGACCTGGTGCCGGGTCCCGTCGGCGGTGACGATCCCGTCGGGGACGACCTCACGGATCGGTTCGGTGACCAACGCGACGTTGTCGCGCAGCAGCGCCGGGTAGTAGTCGTTGGAGAGCAGGACCCGCTTGCAGCCGAGCACGTAGTCCGGGGTGAGGGCGGCCCGCAGCCCAGGGTCGGGGACCTGGCGGCGCAGGTGCCGCGCGGCGAGCCGCTGGACCAGGCGGTGAAGGCTCCCCGCGAGGTCTGGACCTGCCAGCGCTGCGCGGCGTCGTCCCAGGCCAGCTCCTGGACGGCATGGCCGAGCCGCAGGTGCGGGCCGATGCCGAACCGCTCCACGCAGCCGCGCAGGTACGCCCAGATCTCCCGCTGCCCCGAGAAGGTGTCGGACCAGTCCGGGTTCGGCGCGAAGGAGAAGCAGTACAGGTGCGACGGCACGTCGCAGGCGCAGCCGGGGTAGGTGTTGTCGCGCCAGGTGCCGCCAACGTCGTCGGCCTGCTCGAAGACGAGGAAATCGTGGAAGCCTTCCCGCCGCAGGCGGATCGCCGCGCGGCAGGCCTCACATTACTAGTTAGTAACCTCCCGCGAGGGAAACCGCAAGGCCGCTCAGCGAGCTGTTTCGCCGAGGACCTCGATGTCCACGGTTGCCTCGCCACGTCCGGGGCCCAGTCCGGAGCCGGAGGCGGACTGCTCGCGCTCGGCGGTCGTGAGGCACAGCATCGCGACGTCATCGGACAGGTCTTCGCCATTGGCCTCGACAACCACGTCGAGCAGCCCGTCCAGCAGGCGGTCCAGATCCGCGCTCGTCTCACCCTGCAGCAGCTTGTCGGCGGCCTCGCTGACCGCCTCGATCCCGAACCGCTCCACCGATCCGGGCGCCCGCTGCCCCTCGACCAGCCCGTCGGTGTAGCACAGCAGCGTCCAAGCGTCCCCGACCGTGAGCGTGCCGGCCTCCCAGGGATAGTCGTCGTCGAGGATGCCGAGCGCCGGGCCGCTGGGCACCTCGACGACCTCGACCGTTCCGTCGCGGGCGAGCAGCGGCGGGGGATGGCCGGCCAAGGTGACCGCGACGCTGCCTCGGTCGGGGCTGACCCACAGCAAGCAGGCGGTGGCGAACAGCTCCTCGGAGCGCCGCGCCGACCGCAGCACCCGGTCCAGCCCGTCGAGCACGTCCTTGGGTCCGTGCCCGGCCAGGATCAGCGCCCGCCACGCGGCCCGCAGCGCGACCCCGACCGCGGCCTCGCCGGGACCGTGCCCGGCGACGTCGCCGATCAGGGTCGCGACCGTGCCGTCGGGCAGTTCCAGCGCGTCATAGAAGTCCGCGCCGAGCAGGGCGCGTTCGAGGCCGGCCCGGTAGCGGGTGCGCAGCACCAGCGTCGGGTCGCGCAGCGAGATGTCCGGCAGGAGCCCGTTCTGCAGCTCGCGCGACAGGTCGGCCTGGGCGGATGCCTCGGCGAGCTGCCGCTCGCCCTCACGCTGGTCGGTCAGGTCCAGGCAGACGCCGAGGACTCGCTGCGGCCGGCCGCGCTCGTCACGCACGACCCGGGCCCTGATCAGCAGGTAGCGGACCGTGCCGTCGGGCCACACGATGCGCTGCTCCAGCCGGAACGGGCTCCCGGTGCTGGCCGCCCGGCGGAGCGCGCCGACCAGCAGCGACCGATCGTCGGGATGGACGCTGCGGGCAAGCAGGTTGAGCGTCGAGGTGAACGCCCGGGGCTCCAGGCCATAGATCCGGCACAGCTCCGGGCTCCAGGACACCCGGTTGGCGCGGATGTCCCAGTCGAAGCCGCCCAGCTCGGCGAGTTCCTGCGCGTCGGCGAGCTGCTGCTCACGTTCCCGCAGCAGGCGTTCGGTCTCGCGCTGCGCGGTCGCGTCCTGGGTGACTTTGGCGAATCCGTGCAGCTCGCCATGTTCGTCGAAGAGCGCGGTGATGATCACGTGCGCGTAGAAGCGGCTCCCGTCCTTGCGGACGCGCCAGCCGTGCCCCTCGAAGCGGCCTTCCCGCGCCGCGGTCTCCAGCGCCATGGCGGGCCGCCCGGCCTCCCGGTCCGCGGGTGGATAAAAGCGCGAGAAATGCTCGCCGAGGATTTCGGCAGCGCTGTACTGCTTGATCCGCTCGGCGCCCGCGTTCCAGGTCATCACATAACCGTTGCGGTCAAGCAGGAAGATGGCGTAGTCCTTCACGCCTTCGACCAGGAGCCGGAATTCCTCTGCCGCTGCTTGAGCGAACCGTCCGGCGCGTTGTGGTGCCTTGTTCCGCGGTGCCACCGCTACCGGCTCACGCCTTCCCGCCCCTCGTCCATCCAGCACGTCGGCAGCATTGTGGCTGCCTGGTCGCCAGGCGAGCCAGACTGACGCCATCAGCGCTCAGCTGTCAACCGTGGACCCAAATCAACCACTACCTATATGAGCAGGCTGAAGCCTCTCTACACGCAGCTTCAGTAATTCAGGCGGAAATAGGTACAGTGGCGGGCTGGACCGGCTGGATGCGGGTTGACCGGTGCCGGTGGCGGGTAGGCCACTCCGGGTACCGAGCTGTCCTGGCACCGAACAAAGACGGCAAGGCCGAGACAGCGCTCAGACAGGCGGGGCGATGCGGGTCGAGCAGGAGGTGCGGGGGGGTTGCGTGATCGTGACCCTGAACGGTGCGCTGGATCTTGGCGGCGTCGCCGAAGTGCGCCGTGTGCTGTGGAAACGCCTCGCCGACCAGCCGCTGGCGGTGATCTGCGACCTGGCCGGCGTGTGCCGGGTCGACCCCCGCTCCGCCGGGGTGTTCTCGTCGGTCGCAGGCCATGCGGCGGAACGCTGGCCCGAGACCGTCCTGGTGCTGGCCGGCGCGGCTCCCGAGATGGTAACGGCGCTGTCCCGCCAGGGGGTGACCAGGCTGGTCCCGCTGTACGGCACCCTCAAGGAGGCCATGCGGCACGTCGACGAGCGGCCCTCCTACCGGTACGACGAGCTGCTGCTGATGCCGACCGCCGCCGCCCCCGGGATCGCCAGGCGGTTCGTGCAAGGGTTATACGGCTCTTGGTGGGGGCCGGAGGGGGACGGGG
>DASWDC010000108.1:0-2806 GCA_036395655.1 Actinomycetota bacterium
CATGGCGAGCACCATCCGGGTCTTGCTGGTCGACGACCAGGCGCTGGTCCGCACCGGGTTCCGCATGATCCTGGCGGCGGCGCCGGACCTGGAGGTGGTCGGCGAGGCCGGCGACGGCGCCGAGGCGGTCGAGTTGGCGCAGGCCACCCGGCCCGACGTGGTGCTGATGGACGTCCGCATGCCCGGAGTCGACGGGATCGAGGCGACCCGCCGGATCCGGCAGATCGCCAGCTCGACCGCGGCTGCGGCTTCGGTGGCGCCGCTTGGAGATCCAGGTGCGAAGGCCCCGGCGGAGCGTCCGGCGCCCCGCGTGCTCATCCTCACCACCTTCGACCTCGACGAGTACGTCTTCGACGGGCTGCGCGCGGGCGCCAGCGGCTTCCTTCTCAAAGACTCCCTCGCCCCTGACCTGCTCGCCGCGATCCGGGTGGTCGCCTCCGGCGACGCCGTGGTCGCTCCGGCCATCACCCGCCGCCTGCTCGAACGCTTCATCCACAACACGCCAGCGCCCGACCGGTCGGACACCCGCAGGCTGGAGGTGCTTACCCCCCGTGAACGCGAGGTGCTCGAACTGATCGGCCGCGGCTGCTCCAACGCCGAGATCGCCGAGCGCCTGTACCTCAGCGAGGGCACCGTGAAGACCCACGTCAGCCGGGTGCTCGCCAAGCTCGGCCTGCGCGACCGGGTCCATGCCGTGATCCTCGCCTACGAGACTGGCCTGATCCGTGCCGGGGATGCCGGGGCCGGGGATGGGGATGGGGATGCGCGGGATCAGGGATAGCGTTCGGGGACGAAGGTCTGGTCGCTGAGCGGGGGCCGCGCGTACTTGCCGTGCTCCTGCCGGGGCGGCAGCTTGATCGGCTTGGGGGTGACGTCCTCGTACGGGATCCTGCTCAGCAGGTGGCTGATGCAGTTGAGCCGGGCGGTTCGCTTCACGTCGGCGTTCACCACCCACCAGGGCGAGGTCTTGGTGTCGGTGTAGGCGAACATCTCGTCCTTGGCACGGGAGTAGTCGAGCCAGTGCTCGCGGGACTTCAGGTCCATCGGGCTGAGCTTCCAGCGCTTGGTCGGGTCGTTGGCGCGCTCCTGGAAGCGGCGCTCCTGTTCCTCGTCGCTGACCGAGAACCAGTACTTGATGAGGATGATGCCCGAGCGGATCAGCATGTCCTCGAACTGCGGGCAGGAGCGGAAGAACTCCTCCACCTCCGCCTCGGTGCAGAACCCCATCACCCGCTCGACCCCGGCGCGGTTGTACCAGCTGCGGTCGAACAGCACCATCTCGCCGGCGGCGGGAAGCTCGGCGGCGTAGCGCTGGAAGTACCACTGGGTCTTGTCCCGCTCGGTCGGGGTGCCGAGCGCCACCACCCGGCAGATCCGGGGATTCAGCCGCTCGGTGATCCGCTTGATGACCCCGCCCTTGCCGGCGGCGTCGCGGCCCTCGAACAGCACGACCACCCGGAGGCCCTCGTGCTTGATCCAGTCCTGCAGCTCGACCAGCTCGATCTGGAGCCGCTCAAGCTCGCGCTCGTAGGGCTTGCGCTTCATCTTGGCCGGGGTCTTGGCCTTGGCGGGATGGGTCACCTTGTCGGTTGTCATGGTGGCTCCATCGTAGCCAGCCGCGCGACCCAGGGTTTTGAAATTTTACTCACTGAAGGTGAAATGTTTCGATGCGGGAAGGGCTGGCTCGACATGGAGGTGCAGCGAATGCGTCCAAGCTACGACGAACTGCTCAGCGGCGCCGCCGGGACCCGGGTGCCCGGGTCGTCGTGGGGCCTGTGGGGCGACGGCGACCCGGAGGTCGGCACCCTCAACGACATCAGCGCCGCCGACGTGGTCGCCGCCGCCACGCTGGTCGCGCGCGGCGCGGTGTTCTCGCTGAACTGGAGCCTCGCGCTGCCGTCGCCCGCGCTGTTCTCCCGGGGCCCGATCGAGCACGTGCTGCGCGACGACGGCTTCGGCATGGACGACCACCTCAACCGGTTCTACCCGCAGGCCTCCAGCCAGTGGGACGCCCTCAACCACTTCGCCCACCCCGAGCACGGCTTCTACGGCGGCCGGACCTCCGACAGGCTGAAGGGCCCGCAGGCCGAGAACAGCATCGCCAACCTGGCCCGGCGGGGGATCGCCGGCCGCTTCGTGCTCGCCGACGTGGGCCGATGGCGGGATCGTCAGGGCCGCCCGATCGATCAGGAGGGCGGTGAGGTGATCCCGGTCGCCGACGTCGCCGCCACTCTGGCCGCACAGGGCAGCGCCGTGCGGCCAGGCGACATCCTGCTGCTCCGCTACGGCTGGACCACCTGGTATGAGGGCCTTGACCAGGCCGGGCGGGAGGCGCTGGCCGCCCTGGACGACTGGGCGTTCAAGGCGGCCGGCCTGGAGCACGGCGAGGACGCCGTCCGCTGGCTGTGGGACTCCGGCGTGGCCGCGGCGGTCGCCGACAACCCCTCGTTTGAGGCGTTCCCGTTCGACCCGCGCGGCGACAACCTGCACAGCAGCCTGATCGCCCTGCTCGGCATGCCCCTCGGCGAGCTGTGGCAGCTCGACGAGCTGGCCGCCGACTGCACCGCCGACGGCCGCTACACCGGGCTGCTGGCGTCCGCGCCGCTGAACATGCCCGGCTGCGTCGGCTCGCCCGCCAACGCCCTGGCCCTCAAGTGAACCGGAGGGAGCTCTGATGCCAGCAGCGGAGCAGGGCCGGGTCGCCGGCAAGGTGGTGATCGTCACCGGCGCCGCTCAGGGCCAGGGCGCCGCCGAAAGCCTGGCGCTGGCCCTTGAGGGCGCCATCGTGGTCGCGGCCGACCTGCGC
>DASWDC010000109.1:0-4925 GCA_036395655.1 Actinomycetota bacterium
CTCGCGGGTGCGGCGGTAGGCGGCGGCGGAGTTGCGCCGGAACCAGGCCGACAGCCACAGCAGCAGCGGGAAGGTGCCGAGGGTGACCAGGCCGAGGGGCGGGTCGAGCAGCAGGATGATGACGGTGATGCTGGCGATCGACAGGACCGCCGCGGCCATCTCGTCGAGGCCGCCGTCGAGGACCTCGGCGATGGCGTCCATGTCGGAGGTGAGCCGCGAGATCACCCGGCCGGAGGTGTAGCGCTCGTGGAAGGAGAGGCTGAGGCGCTGGAAGTGGTCGAAGACGCGGGTGCGCAGGTCGAGCAGGAGCTGCTGGCCGAGCCGGCCGGTGAGGATCAGGAAGATCCGCAGGGTGACGGCCTGGAGCAGCGCCGCGGCGAGCAGCAGGGCGACGATCAGGAGCAGCGGCCCGCTGCGCCCGCCGGTGGCGAGCGGCGGGATGCCCCGGTCGATGCCGACCTTGACCAGGTAGGGCGCGGCCATGGCGGCGGCGTTCTCGATCAGGATCACCACGACGGCCAGGATCAGCGCGCGGCGGTGGGGGCGCAGCAGCGAGCCGAGCAGCCGGCGGCTGCGGGCGCGCAGGAGGGTGGAGACGCCGCTGGGGAGCTTGTCGCTCTCCTCGGCGGCGACGCCGCGCCAGCGCAGGTCGGCCCGGTCGCTCTCGCGCTGGGGTTGGTCTTGGGGCTGGGTCTGGGTGCTCATGAGGCGGCCGCCTCGGCTTGGCCGTCGGAGGCGGCGAGGTCGGCGTCCTGGGAGAGGATGGCGCGGTAGGAGGGGACGGCGGCGAGCAGCTCGGCGTGGGTGCCGACGGCGGTGATGGCGCCGTCCTCCAGCAGCGCGACCCGGTCGGCGAGGGCGATGGTGGAGGGGCGGTGCACCACGATCAGGCCGGTGGTGCCGGCCAGGACGCGGGCGAGCGCCTCCTCGACCAGCGCCTCGGTGTGGACGTCGAGGGCGGAGAGGGGGTCGTCGAGCACCAGCACCTGAGGATGGGCGAGGACCGCGCGGGCCAGGGCGAGGCGCTGGCGCTGCCCGCCGGAGAGGCTGAGGCCCTGCTCGCCGATGCGGGTCTCCAGCCCCCATGGGAGGTCGTTGACGAACTCGGCCTGGGCGGTGGCGAGCGCCTCGGCGATCCGCTGGTCGCTGGCGTCGGGGTCGCCGAGCAGGAGGTTCTCGCGCACGCTGGCGGAGAACAGGATCGGCTCCTCGAACCCGACCGCGACGATCCGGCGCAGCGAGGTCAGCTCCAGGTCGCGCAGGTCGTGGCCGTCGAGGGTGATGCGGCCCTCGGTGACGTCGTAGAGGCGCGGCACCAGCGACACCAGGGTGGTCTTGCCGGAGCCGGTGGCGCCGACCAGGGCGACGGTCTCGCCGGGTTCGATCTGGAGGCGGACGTCGTGGAGGACGGGGTGGCGGGTGCCGGGGTAGCGGAAACCGACCCGCTCGAAACGGAGGCGGCCCTGCACGCTCCTCGGCGCGAGCGGCCGGGCGCCGGGCCGGTCGGCGATCTCCAGGGGCGCGTCGAGGACCTCGTAGACCCGTTCGGCGGCGGTGGCGGCCTCCTGGCCGACGGCGAGCAGCCAGCCGAGCGCGTCGATCGGCCAGACGAGCTGGAGCTGGAGCGCGAGGAAGGCGACCAGGCCGCCGACGGTGAGGCGCTGGTGGGCGACGGCGGCGGCGCCGAGCAGCAGGGCCACGCCCAGGCCGAGGTTGGGGATGACGTCGAGCATCGCCCAGAAGCGGGCGCGCAGCCGCACGCTGTCCATGGAGGAGCCGTACAGCGTGCGGGCGGCGGCGCCGAAGCGCTCCCCGACCAGCCGGCGGCGGCCGAACGCCTTGACCACGCGGATCCCGACGGCCGCCTCCTCCACCTGGGTGGCGACGTCGCCCTGCTGGTCCTGGACGCGGCGGGAGACGGTGAAGTACTGGCGCGCGAAGCTGCGCGAGACCAGCGCGATCGGCAGCGTCCAGGCGACCACCACCAGCCCGAGGGCGGTGTCGAGGTGGAGCAGCAGCGCGATCACCGTGATGTAGGTGAGGAAGTTGACCACCAGGAAGATCAACCCGAAGCCGATGAAGCGCCGGATGACGCTGAGGTCTGAGATCGCCCGGGACAGCAGCTGGCCGGACTGCCAGCGGTCGTGGAAGGAGACCGGCAGCGCCTGGAGGTGCCGGTAGAGGTCCGACCGCATGTCGGTCTCGATGCCGAGGGCGGCGCTGGCCTGGACCCAGCGGCGGATCATGGTGAACACCGCCTCGACCGCGCCCAGGCCGAAGGCCAGCAGCGCCAGCGGAAGCAGCTTGCCGCGCTGCCCGCCGGCGACGGGGCCGTCGATGATCGCCTTGGTGACCAGTGGGATTACGATCCCGGCGCCGACGCCGAGCATGGTCATCGCCAGCATCAGGAGCATCTTGGCGAGATGCGGACGGACGTACGACCGGACCCGCCACAGTGCCTGCAGCCTTCTCGATCCGCTCCTGGATCCGCCTCTGGATGGTCCCACGCTTCGACCATACCGGAGCGAGCACACCAAAGCACCCGAATTACGGGCTTCGCGGCTTCACTGGCGCGGCTTCTGCCCTGTGGCGCGCTCCTGATGGTTGACCGACAGTTGACACGCGTCCGTCCCGGCGTTTCTGTACTTGTAATGCTTGATGCTGCTTGATCTCTTCAGCGGGAGGTGGCGCAGTGGCACGACCCGCCCCATCGAGCGAACTGGCTCGCGAGGCGATCGGCCTGCGAGAGGTCCTGTTCCAGTCCGTCACGCACATGGCGCCGGCCGCCGCCGTCGCCTTCTCGATCCCCTTCGGGGCGCCGTTCGGCGCGGGCGCGCTGCCGCTGGCGGTGGTGCTGGCGCTGGTCGCCTGCCTGCTGGTGGCGGTCTCGATCGGGCAGCTCGCCAAGCACCTGCCGTCGGCGGGCGGCTTCTACACCTACACCGCGCGGGGCCTGCACCCGTCGGTCGGGTTCCTGGTGGCGTTCGGGTACGCGCTGGCCGAGCCGCTGGTGGCGCCACTGCTGTACCTAATCCTCGGCAACGTGGTGGCGAGCACGCTGCACACCGAGTTCGGCTGGTCGTTCGGGCTGTGGTGGCGGATCGCCGCGGTGGCGGGCGCGCTGGTGGTGTTCCTGCTCGGCTATTTCGGGATCCGGATCAGCGCCGCGACCGGCACGATCCTCGGCGCCTTCGAGATCGCGGTGTTCGCCGCGCTGGCGCTGTGGCTGATCGGCAAAGCCGGCAGCCACAACACCCTGTCGGTGTTCAGCACCAGCCACGCCACCGTCCCAGGCTTCAAGGGCGCCTCCGGGGTGGTGGCCGGGTCGATCTACAGCATCCTGGCGTTCATCGGCTTCGAAGCCGCCGCGCCCATGGCCGAGGAGGCCAGGGACCCGCGGCGCACCATCAAGCTGGCGGTGTTCTGGTCGGCGCTCGGGATCGGGCTGTTCTACGTGCTGACCACGTATGCGGCCACGGTGTTCTTCGGCCCGGACAAGATGGCCGGCTTCGCGGCGTCGGGCGGCGGCAACCCGTGGGACGGGCTCGCCCGGACGGTCTGGGGTGTCGGCTGGGTGGTGGTGTTCCTGGCGATCGTGAACTCGGCGGTGGCCAACTCCAACGCCGGCTCCAACGCGACCACCCGGACCTGGTTCGCGATGGGGCGGATCCGCCTGCTGCCCGCCGTCTTCGCCCGCACCCATCCGCGCTGGCGCTCGCCGTATGTGGCGGTGATCGCACAGCTGGTGGTCGGGCTGGTGGTGTCGCTGTGGCTCGGGCAGAAGTTCGGGCCGCTGACCGCCTTCGGGCTGATCGCCACCATCGACACCACCGTCATCATCCTGATCTACATGCTGGTGAACCTCTCCTGCCTGGTGTACTACCTGCGCGAGCGGCGCGGCGAGTTCAACCCGCTGCTGCACGCGGTGATCCCGGTCGTCGGCATCCTCGCGTTCGTCCCGGCGTTCTTCACCGCGCTCGGCATCGGCAAGTCGGTGTTCAAGTTCGTCAGCGTGCTCCCCTACCCGCTGAACCGCAGCGGCCTGGTGGTGGGGATCTGGTTCGTGCTCGGGATCCTCTACCTGGCGTGGCTGCTGGTCAGGCGCCCGGAGCGCGTCCGCGAGACCGGGCGGGTGTTCATCGACGCGCCAGCGCGGGAGACGCCAGTGTGAGCGAGCTGCAAGCCCAGCACGCTTGAGCCGTTCGGCGGCCGTTCACCGGTTGTTACCAGAGTGCTGCTCGTGTCGAGATATGCGTGGTTTACGCTCAGCCCATGCTTGAACAGGAGCAGCAACCGCGGCGCCAGCAGCGGCGCGTCGCCGGCCGCTACGCCCTCGGGGCCGAACTGGGCCGCGGTGGCATGGGGACCGTGTGGCGCGCCACCGATGAGCTGCTCGGCCGCGAGGTCGCCGTCAAGGAGATCGCGCTGCCCGAAACCGTCGGCGGCCCCGGCCAAGACGCCGCCAGCATCCGGGCGCGGGTGCTGCGGGAGGCCCGCGCGGCCGCACGGCTCAACCACCCCGGGATCGTCACCGTCCACGACGTGCTGGACGCGCTCGACCGCCTGTTCATCATCATGGAGCTGGTCGAGGCGCCGAGCCTGGCGGCGGTGGTCGCCAAGGAGGGCCCGCTGCCGCCCGCACGCGTGGCCAGGATCGGCCTGGGGCTGGTGGACGCGCTCGAAGCGGCCCACGCCGCCGGGATCGTGCACCGCGACGTCAAGCCCGGCAACGTCCTGCTGCTGCCCGGCGACCGGGTCAAGCTGGCCGACTTCGGGATCGCGGCGGTCCAGGGCGACCCGCAGCTCACCGCCTCGAAAGTGGCGATGGGCTCCCCCGCCTTCATGGCCCCGAGCAGGCGAGCGGCCGCCCGGTCGGCCCTCCGGCCGACTGGTGGGCGCTCGGCGCGACTCTGTATTTCGCGGTG
>DASWDC010000110.1:0-2945 GCA_036395655.1 Actinomycetota bacterium
GCGACTGGCGGGAAGCCCATTTCGGCCGCCTGGCCGGCATCCTCGACGAGTTCCTGGCGGCGACCCAGGCCGACCCGGCTTTCTCGCCGGCCTGGCCGGCGCGGCCCGGGTACGTGCGCCGCCCACCCGACCAGCCCCAGGCGGTGGTGATCGGCGACCCGCTGACCGCGCGCGTCGCCGACCTGTTCGACGCCGCTCACCAGACCATGCTGCAGGCGCTGTGCCGCCTCTGGGTCCGCAGCGGCGATGACGACGCCGGCGGCACTGGCGACGGTGAGGCGGCGACCCTGGCGGGCATCGCGATCGAGCTGATGGCCAGCGTGCTGCGGCCGCTGGGATCGGCGCTGGTCACCCTACCGCTCGGCCCCGACAATCCCGGGGAGCTGGCCGGCCCGGCGTTCTTCATGGTGCATCCGTCCCAGTTCATCCTGCCGCACCGCGAGGCGGCCTGGAAGGTCATCGCCCAGCGGCTGGGCGAGATCGCCGACGCCTGCGCCGAACTCCGGCACGAGTCCGGCCTCGCCACGATCATCGCCGGCCAGATCGCCCAGCTGGAGCCGACCGTCCGCGGCCTCGCCGCCCAGCTGTCGCGGAGCGGCGAGACCGCGGAGCGTACCTCGGGTGCCTAGGGCAGCGGCTGCCAGTCCGGCTGGGCGATCGTTCCGACGCTCGCCTGGTCCACGCTCACGATGGTCGTCCGGGCGACGGGGTCGAACAGGAAGCTGTCCACCGGCGGGTCGCCCGGCCAGCTCAGAGTGGCGATGACCACGCGCTGACCGTCGGGGGCGCCGGCGGTCTCGAACGAGCGGTAGTCGCCCTCGGTGGCGTCGGAGTGGTCGAGGAAGCGGGGGTTGGCGCCGTTCAGGTCGACCACCACCGGGTTGTAGCTCTGGACGCTGACGCAGTCGCCGACGTCGAAGCACTTGGCCATGAACAGCACGTGCAGGCCGTCGGGCATGAAGTCGGGGTTGGTGACCGGGCCGTTCGGGCCGACGCCCCCGTCCTCGATCAGGACGCGCTCGGCTCCGCTGCTCAGGGTAACCAGCAGGATGCGATTGTGGGTGCAGCCGCTGCCGGTGTTGATGAGCTGGTGGTAGACGATCAAGCCGCCGAGCGGCGACCAGGTGGGCCGGTCGTCGCCGCAGGTGGTGGCGGCATCGTGGGTGATCCGGGTGATCGCGCCGCCGGTGGCGGCGACGGTGAAGATGTCCCCGTGGCCGTTCGAGAGCACGTTGACGAAGGCGAGCCGCTTGCCGTTCGGCGACCAGGTGGGCTGATGCGCCCGCCCGGTGGTGGTGACCCGGCGGACCAGGGTGCCCGTCGAGGTCATGATGTAGATGTCCTTGCTGCGCTCGAAGGCGATCTGCTTGCCGTCCGGCGACCAGCGAGGGTGCCAGCTCGTGCCGTCGGAGGTGAGCCGGCGATTCCCGGTGCCGTCGGTGTTTACCGTCCAGAGGTCGTGGCTGGTGCCGCTCGGACTGGTGATGACGTAGGCGACCTTGCCGTCGTGGCCTGGGTAGGCCGCCTGCGCCGCTGGTGAGGCCGCGAGCCCGATCCCGGCCGCGAGCACCAACATTCCTGCGACAAGGGCAACAATCCGGTGCCTCACGCCGCATCCCCTCCCCCCGGGGTCAGCCGCGGCGGCCCGCTCTCGACATCGGTCCCGCGTGCTGAGGCCGCCGCGTGAACCTCTCAAGGCTGACGGATCGAGCGCAGCCATCGCATGCAGCGATCGCCGCAAAGCGGCCTACCGCCGTTGTGTGACAGTGGGTACGGTCAGGAGGATTGCGCGGCGGACTCGCCATCTGGCCCGTGATCACGATGCGCCGGCCAGCGGCGGCGTCCGGCTTCGGAGCCTCGCTTTGAAGAGACGCGCTGAGTCCAGCTGAGCGGCTTGAGTTGGGACATCCTCCCCAGGTGGTAGGCAGCGGTGTGGCAACTACTCCCAGCGCGGTACGCCAGAACGGTCTCGCCGGGCGACGCCATCTGGGCGGCGCTCCGCCACCATGACTCGTGACCCGGAACGACCCGTCAGGACGAAACGTCAGGAGGTGGCGATGACCGAGATCTCGCATCGCGACCAGGTGCTGGGCAGCGCCTTTCGCGTCCTCGTCATGCTGGAGGCCCTGTCGTTCCTCGTCTTCGCCGTCTTGCACCTGGGCGTCCGGATCCCGCTCGGGTTCGCCGTGATCAGCACCGACACGATCGACGACGCGGTGATCGCCGAAGGCCTCAGCGGGGCGTTCCTGGCGCTGAGCGCCGCCGCGCTGTTCACGCGAAGACGCTGGGCGCTGCGGGCGACGGTGTTCGCGCAGGCGTTCTCCCTGGCAGCCGTCCTGGTCGGCATCGCGGCCATCGCCGCCGGTCTCGGGCCGAGCAGCCTGGAGAATGACGTCTACCACCGCGTCATGGCCCCGGTGCTGGCCCTGTCGCTCGTCTGGCTGGCGACCCCCTCCGGACGCGGAGCACTTCAACTGTCAGGGGAGGATGCGACGCTGCGACGATGACAGCATCCACCTGGCACCAGTTCGCCACCGAGGCGCCCGAGCTGGCCACGGCCGTCCGGGCACGCCTGGAGGCGACCAAGCATCACGTCCTCGCCACCCTGCGGCGCGACGGCTCGCCCCGGGTCAGCGGCACCGAGGTGACCTTCTTTGGCGCGGATCTCATGGTCGGCTCCATGTGGGGCGCGGTGAAAGCCCGCGACCTGCAGCGGGACGGGCGCTTCGCCCTGCACGCCAATCCGGGCGACGGCTCGATGGAGGGTGGCGACGCCAAGCTGTCCGGACGAGCGGTCGAGATCACCGACCCCAACGAGCTCCGCGCCTTCACCAAGGCCGAGGAGCCGCCGGAGCCCTACCATCTCTTCCGGCTGCTGCTCGACCAGGCGGTCCTCACCTCGGTCGCCAACGACCGCCTGGTGATCGCGAGCTGGCGTCCCGGCG
>DASWDC010000111.1:0-2196 GCA_036395655.1 Actinomycetota bacterium
GCACCTCGGTGGCCCACGGCCGGTTCCTCAACCCGGCCACCGCCCGCGAGCCGGTCGCGGTGCTCGGCGCCGCCGCCGCCGGGCGGCTGGGTATCGACCGGCTCTACCCAGGCGAGCGGATCTGGGTCGGCCAGACGCCGAGGATCGGCCAGTGGTTCTACCTGGCCGGCATCCTGCACCCGGCCATACTCACCCCCGAAATCGACACCGCCGTGCTCATCGGCTTCCCCGCCGCCCAGACCTACCTCGGCTTCGACGGCCACCCCTCGCAGATCTACCTACGCGCGGCCATCGACCAGGTCGACGCCGTCCACGGCGTGCTCGCCGCCACCGCCAACCCCGAACACCCCGGCCAGGTCAACGTCTCCCAACCCTCCGACGCGCTGGTCGCCCGCGCCCAAGCCAAGGCTGCGCTCAACGGCCTGTTCCTCGGCCTGGGCGCCGTGTCCCTGCTCGTCGGCGCCGTCGGCGTCGCCAACACCATGATCATCTCCGTGCTGGAGCGACGCTCCGAGATCGGGCTACGCCGCGCCCTCGGCGCCACCAAAGGCCACATCCGCACCCAATTCCTGTCCGAAGCCATGCTGCTCGCCACCCTCGGCGGCGCGGCCGGCCTCGCCGCCGGCGCCGCCGCCACCGCCATCTACGCCCACACCAAACACTGGTCCACCGTCATCCCCACCCTCGCCTGGGCCGGCGGGCTGGCCGCCGCCCTGCTCATCGGCGCCCTCGCCGGCCTACTCCCCGCGTTGCGGGCCGCACGGATGTCACCCACCCAAGCGCTCTGGACCGTATAGGAGGCAGGCGATCGGAAAGCAGGCCGTCCCGAGCACATCGACGACCAGGCACAGCCACGACCAACCCCTGAGGAGGGCATGATGAACGACAGCACCCGCGTCACACGCCGGCCACGACGGGCACCCCCGAAGAAGCCCTCGACTGCGCCTGCCGCCTCTACCTGACCGACCCAACCGCTTGGTCATCGGATACAACACCGACGAATTAACAAGCGGAACCACTAGTGGCGCCTCTAGGCGATGACGACGGCGTCCCCGACGGAGATCAAGCCGTCGTTGAGGATCTGCGCGGTGAGCCCGCCCCGGTGGACCAGGTCGTTGATGATCCCGGGCCGTGTCAGCGACTGCAGGTGCTGGCACGGCTCGCAGAGCTTGGTGCCGAGGCACTCCACCGTGCCGACCCGGAAGCGCCGGCCGACCAGATCGTTGAGCTGGACCCCGCGCACCACCACCTGCCGGCGCGACTGGGCGCCGCTGAGGCCGACGTCCTCCAGGACCTCCGCCTCGATCAGCGTCAGCGCCCGATCCGGGTCGTCGCCGTCCTCACGGAAATGGCGGTCGCCTTTGAGTCCTTTGCCCGCCGCCACGCTGACGGAGCTGACCGGCGCGAGTGCTTCGCTCGGTCCGATGTTGATTGCTTCGACGTTCATCAGCCGATTGTGCCTAGCCGGCTACCGCCTCGCCACGCAATTACCAGCGCCGACCTCCTCCGGCCTCACCTGGCGGTTGGGCGCCAGCGGGTGTGGCGGGTGCCGGTGGGGCCCTCGCGGATCAGCTGCAGGCGGGGACGGGGGCCGTCGCTGCGGCTGGTCTGGGGTTTACGGCGACCGGCCTGCCAGGGCAGCGGCCAGCTGACGCCGGGGCCGTCGTAGTCCTGCTCGACGGCGGCGTGCAGGGTCCAGTTGGGGTCGTAGAGGTGGACGCGACCGAGCGCGCAGAGGTCGGCGCGGCCCGCGAGGACGATCGAGTTGACGTCGTCGTAGGACGAGATCGCCCCCACCGCGATGGTCGCGATGCCGACCTGGTTGCGGATCGCGTCGGCGAAGGGCGTCTGGTACGAGCGGCCGAAGCCGGGTTGCTCGTCGGGGGAGACCTGGCCGGTCGAGACGTCGATGGCGGCGGCGCCGACGGCCTTGAAGGCACGGGCGATCGCCACCGCGTCGGTGCCGGTAATGCCGCCCTCGGCCCAGTCGGTGGCGGAGATGCGCACGGTCATCGGCTTGCCGGACGGCCAGACGGCGCGCATGGCGGCAAACACCTCCAGCGGGTAGCGCAGCCGCTTGGCGAGCGACCCGCCGTAGCGGTCGCGGCGCTGGTTGGTGAGCGGCGAGACGAACGACGACAGCAGGTAGCCGTGGGCGCAGTGCAGCTCCACCAGGTCGAACCCGGCCGCCTCCGC
>DASWDC010000112.1:0-2642 GCA_036395655.1 Actinomycetota bacterium
GGTGGAGCCGTTGGACGACAGCACCTCACTGACCAGCCGCAGCGCGTAGGGGAACTCCTCCTTGTCGGGGATCACCGGCAGCAGCGCCCGCTCGGCGAGGGCGCCGTGGCCGATCTCGCGGCGCTTGGGGCCGCGCATGAAACCGGTCTCGCCGGTGGAGAAGGGCGGGAAGTTGTAGTGGTGCATGTAGCGCTTGCGGTCCTCGGGGTCGAGGGTGTCGACGATCTGCTCCATGCGGACCATGCCCAGGGTGGTGATGTTGAGCACCTGGGTCTCACCGCGCTGGAACAGCCCAGAGCCGTGAGCGCGCGGCACGATGCCGACCTCGGCCTCCAGCGGCCGGATGTCGCGTGGCCCGCGGCCGTCGATGCGCTTGGCCTCCTTGACTACGCGCTGGCGGACCAGCTCCTTGGTGAGGCTGCGGAACGCGGCCGACAGCTCCCGCTCCCGGCCGGCCAGCGCCTCGCCGAGCTGGTCGGTGGCGGCCTGGACGCCCTCGGCCTTGAGCTCGTCCAGGCGCGCCTCGCGGGCGGCCTTGTCGGCGATGGTGATCGCCTCGCGGGCCTGCGCCTCGACGGCGCCGCGGACGGCCCCGGCGACGTCCTCGCCGTACTCGCTGAACAGCGGGTACTCCTTGTGCTGGACCCCCGCCTCGTGCACCAGCGCCAGCTGCAGCTGGCAGGCGGTGGCGATGTGCGGCTTGGCCAGCTCAAGGGCGAGGCCGAGCGCCTCCTCGGTGGGCTTGGGGGCGCCGTCCTCCATCAGGGCAATGGCGTGCTCGGTGGCCTCGGCCTCGACCATCAGGATGTCGACTCCGCCGGACTCGTTCTGGCGCCCCGCGACCACCATGTCGAAGGTACATTCTCCGAGTTCGTCGTAGGTCGGGTTGACCAGCCAGTCAGTGCCGTGGCGGCCAAGGCGGACAGCGCCCACCGGGCCGGAGAAGGGGATGCCGGCGAGCTGCACGGCGGCCGACGCGCCGTTGATGGCGGCGATATCGGGGTTGTTCTCCATGTCGGCGGAGATGATCGTGGCGACCACGTGGATCTCGTTGCGCAGGCCCTTCGGGAACGACGGGCGCAGCGGGCGGTCGATCAGGCGTGCGGTGAGGATGGCGGTCTCGGACGGCCGCCCCTCACGACGAAAGAAGCCGCCGGGGATCTTGCCGGCGGCGTACATCCGCTCCTCGACGTCGACGGTGAGCGGGAAGAAGTCGAGCTGTTCCTTGGGGCTCTTGCCGGCGGTGGCGGTGACCAGGACCTGGGTCTCACCGATGCCGGTGACCACGGCGCCGCCAGCCTGCTGGGCCAGCTTGCCGGTTTCCAGGTACATCTCACGGCCGCCGACGGCGCCCTGGATGTGATGAACTGCCATGAAGTTGTTGTCTCCTTGTCGTCATTCGCCCGCGAGGCTTCAGATCCGCGACTCGGCGGGCGATGCTCTGGTGGTTCCGCAGGCCGGACCTCGGCGAATTCAGCGGACACCGTCCTGGGACGCGGCCAATTCCCGGTTTTGGTTCCCGAATCTCGGGCTGCCGCGAGGCGAGCCTGACGAGTGATCAGCGAGCGGCGGAGGTGCCAGTTCTCAGTCGTAAGGCCTGGAGGCCCGCGGAGAAAATCCGCGCATCCAGGGCTTACCACTGACAACTGGCACGGGCGGTCGGCACCAGGCCCGTCATGCTCGGGTCAGTGCACCAGGGGCGACACCGCCTCTCCTCGTCGGTGGAACTCCTTGTCCTGTCGGGTCGTGGCCGTCAGTTGGCGTCAGCGGCGCAGGCCGAGCCGCTCGATCAGCGCCCGGTAGCGGGCGACGTCGTTGCCGCGCAGATAGCGGAGCAGCCGCCGACGGCGGCCGACCATCTGGAGCAGCCCACGGCGCGAGTGATGGTCGTGCTTGTGGGCCCGCAGGTGCTCGGTGAGCTGGTTGATCCGCTCGGTGAGCAGCGCCACCTGGACCTCGGGCGAGCCGGTGTCGCCCGCTTTGGTGGCATAGTCCGTAATGATCTTTGTCTTGGCAACCTTCTCCAGCATGTGCCGCTTTCCTTCCTGAACGGTGCGGAATCTGCCTGGGGGCACCGGGGCGCTGTGGCGCCCACGAAGTCCCGCATCCCAGGCGGCAGCCGGAATCACACAAGTGAAGCCAGCCGCCCGTAGTACAGATTATCACCGCCCTGTCATGCCGAGCAGATGCCGCGCTTGGCGCACGTCCTCCTGCATCTGCGCCACCAGGTCGGCGACGCTCGGGAAGGTCGCCTCGCCGCGCAGGCGGTGCTCGAACGAGACAGTGACCCGCCGCCCGTACAGGTCGCCTTCGAAGTCGAGCACGTAGGTCTCGACGCTCAGCTCGGTCCCGCCGAACTGGGGCCGCACGCCGACCGAGGTGACCGCGGGGAGCCAGCCTGACGCATCGGGGGCTCCCCCGAACCCCCCAAGGCCCTCGGCCGCCAGATGGCCGGCGTAGATCCCGATCGCCGGGACCGCCAGGCGTGCCGGCACCGCCAGGTTCGCGGTCGGGATCCCGAGCAGGCGACCGCGCCGGTGCCCCGGGACCACGTGGCCCTCCAGTGTGAAGGGGCGGTCGAGTAGGCGGGCTGCGGCCTGGACGTCGCCGGCGACCAGCTCCGCGCGGATCCGGGTCGAGGA
>DASWDC010000113.1:0-2521 GCA_036395655.1 Actinomycetota bacterium
ACTGGACGTTGGCGAAGCGGCCGGGGCGGGCCAGCAACTCCATCATGACGGCGATCACCATGGTCGCGGGGACCGCCGAGAGGGCGATCACCCCCGGCGAGAAATGCGGGTTCCGGGGATGCCCCGTGATTGCCCAGTCGAACAGGTAGCCCGCGATGATGCCGAGGAAGCCCGCGGCGAGCGCCCGCCACCAGCGCAGCCGGACCCCCAGCAGGCGCCCGACGATCGTCGTCAGGATGGTGATCACCGCCAGGCCGGAGATCAGGCTCCAGAGGGACCGCCCGACCGCTCCGAGGGCGCCCTGCACGGAGGCGGCGGCGAGCAACGTGTGGTAGGGACCCATCAGACACCCTTCCGGTCAACGGTTGGCGAAGTCCCCCCATGCGAAGCTACCGCGTCGCTGGACCGACGGCACAGCCAGGTTATGGGCCGACGCCGACCGCGGGTCAGTGGAAGACGCCGTCGCGCTCGGTGAGGTTGCGGTTGAGCGCCTGCTGGATGGTGTCGCGGACCTGGTCGGTGAGGTCGAAGACCACCATCGGGTCGTCGGCCGCGTCCGGCGGGAAGGCGCTGGTGTCCAGCGGCGGGCAGAACTCGATCAGCCACTTGCTGGGCAGCGGCACCAGGCCGAGCGGCCCGAGCAGCGGGAAGGTCGGCGTCACCGGCAGGTAGGGGAAGCCGAGCACGCGGGCGAGGCGGCGCAGGTTGCCGACCATCGGGTAGATCTCCTCCCCGCCGACCACCGCCACCGGCACGATCGGGACGCGGTGGCGCAGCGCCAGGCCGACGAAGCCGCCGCGCCCGAAACGCTGCAGCCTGTAGCGCTCCCGGAAGGGCTTGCCGAGACCCTTGTAGCCCTCCGGCCAGACGCCGACCAGCTCGCCGCCGCGCAGCAGCCGCTCGGCGTCCTCGCCGCAGGCCAGGGTGTTGCCGGACTTGCGGGCCAGCGGCGCCACCAGCGGCAGGGTGAAGGCCAGGTCGGCGGCCAGCATGCGCAGGACCCGGTGGGCGGGATGCTCGTCGTAGATCGCCAGGGCGACCATCATCGCGTCGAACGGCAGCGTGCCGGCGTGGTTGCCGACCACCAGGGCGGCGCCCTTCTCCGGCACGTGCTCGAGGCCGCGGACCTGCACCCGCCACCAGCGCCGGTACAGCGGCCGCAGCAGCGGCGCGATCACGTGCTCGACCAGGTCGCGGTCGTAGCCGAACTCGTCCACCGCATAGCGGCCGGTGAGGCGCCGGCCGAGGAAGTCGACCGCTTCCTCCGCCCAGGCCAGGACCGGGTCGAGCCCGTCGCCAGCGAGCCCGTTATCCTCCGGCGCGCCCTTCCGGCCCTGGGCCGGGCTCACGATCCTGCCCCTGAGCCTCTTGCCCCCACCGTCCTGGCCGCCGACCCGGCCGCTCCGGCCGCCCCGGCGAAGCGCCGCAGCCAGGTGGCGGCGCGGGCGAGGGTGTCGAGGGCGGCCTTCTGCGCCTCGGCCACACGTTCCTCGGTGACCAGGTGCGGGAGGCGGCTCGCGAAGTCCTCGAAGGCGGCCAGCGACGACCACTCCGGGGTGAAGCCGAGCCGCTCGTGGGCCTTGCCGGTGTCGGCCACCCGGCCGAACTGCAGGAAGCGGACCTGCTCCGGGGAGAAGTCGATGGTGCGCCGCAGCAGCTCGGCCGCGAGCCCGACCAGCGGCTCCGGGATCGGCAGGGGCGGCTTGCCGGCGATCCGGACCGCCTGGCTGAGCAGCACCACTCCGTCGCCGGCCAGGTTGAAGGTGCCGGCCGCCGCCTGGCCGAGCACCGCGCGGCGCAGCACCCGCTGGGTGTCGTCCTCGTGAAGGAACTGCAGGCGCGGGTCGAAGCCGAACACCACCGGGCAGGCCAGCAGCTCGAAGTAGCGGGTGAGCGGATTCGAGACGGTTGGGCCGACCTGGTTGGCGAGCCGCAGCACGGTGACGGCCACGTCGGGCCGGCGCCGCTGGAACGAGCGGACGGAGTCCTCGACCTCGATGGCGTCCTTGCCAAAACCGGACCGGGGTGTCTCGTGGGGCATCCCCTCGGTCCACACCGCCGGGTCGTCGGGCGCGGAGCCATAGACCGCCGTGGTCGACTTGAGCACCACCCGCCGCAGCTCGGGCGCGTGGTAGGCGGCGGCCAGGAGCTGCATCGTGCCGAGCACGTTCTGGTCCTTCATGGTGGCCCGGCCCCCGGCTGCCAGCGGCTCGGCGGTGGCGCCGAGATGGACCAGTGTGTCGATCCCGGAGGTCCGCACCGCCTCGGTCAGCGCCTGGCTGCGCAGGCCCCCGGCGAGGAATTCGATCTTGCCGCTCCTGCGGCCCCGGCGGCCCTTCTCGCCAGCGTCGGGGAGCGGGAACGGCTCGGCCGGGAGGTCCATGTCGACGCCGATCACCTTGGCGATGCCCTTCTCAGCCGCCAGGGCCGCGACCAGCCGCCGGCCGGTCGAGCGCGCCGCCCCCGTCACCAGGACGCGGCGCGCCGGCTTCATCGCAGCAGCGGCGGCCTTGGCCATCAG
>DASWDC010000114.1:0-8229 GCA_036395655.1 Actinomycetota bacterium
GTTCTTGCCGTTCTGCCACTGCTCCTCGACCATCGGCAGCGTGTAGGTGTGGTTGGCGTCGAACTTGACCTGGCCGACCACGTACATGGCGTCGGTCTGCCCGATCGCCGCGTTCAGCTTGGTCTTGTCGGTGGTGCCGGCGCGCTTGAAGGCGTCGAGCAGGATCTGCGCCGCCGCCTCGGTGTCGGCGATGTGCTGCGAGAACGTCTGCTTGGTCTGGGCCTCGAACAGCTTGCGCAGGTCCTGCGCGCCGGGGTACGGGAACGACGGGTCCCAGAAGCCGCCCACCATCACGCCGTTGGCCTGGCTGCCGAGCGCCTGGGCGTACTGGACCGGCTCGCCGCCCTCCTCCTGCACGAGGAGCTTGGGGTTGTAGCCGGCCGAGATCATCTGCTTGCGGATCGCGAGCGAGGCCGGCGGCGGGAACACGCTCAGGAGCATGTCGGCGCCGGACGACTTGATGCTCTGGAGCGCCGAGTTGAACTGGGTGGTCCCGGGCGGGAAGGCCTGGTTGAAGGTGACCGTCCAGCCGTGCTTCTTGGCCCATTTCGGCCATTCCGTGGCGCCGATGTCGTTCTCGCTCTTGCCGTTGGAGTGCAGGATCGCGACCTTCTTGTTGGTCTGCAGGCCCAACTCGTCAACGGTGTTGAAAGGGGTCTCGGTGAGCTGCTCGGAGTTGAAGAACAGGTCCCAGGCCCAGGTCCACTTCTTGGCCGCCTCGAAGCCGTTGGTGGTGGCGCAGCCGGTGACGAACGGCACGCTGGCCCGGTCGGCGACCAGCGCGCCAGGCTCGACCAGCGAATTGGTGCAGGAGCCGAGCAGCGCGTCGACCCGGTCGCTGGTGATCAGCCGCTGGATGTTGTTGACCACCTGGTTGGGGTCGGTGGCGTCGTCGAGCAGGATCAGGTCGATCTTCTTCTTCTTCCCGTCGACCTCGATGCCGCCGGCGGCGTTGATCGCGTTGACCGCGTGCTGGTAGCCCCACTTCTCGAAGAAGCCGAAGCTTGCGAGCCCGCCGCTGATCGGGATCGACGCGCCGATCTTGATCGTGTCGCCCGAGGAGCCGCCGCTCCCGCCGGACGAGCTCTTGCCGCTGCATGCGGCGAGCGTGAGCACCAGCGTGAGCACCGCGACCACGCCGACGCCTCGGCCCCTAACTCCCATCAAGGTCCACCTCCGGGTTGCTTCCTCGCCGACGGGACCGCCCTGATACGGTGTCCGCCTGCCCGCAATGTGGATAGACAGTTCCAACTAGTGGGACGGCTGACGGTAATCAGCGAGCGGACCCGCTGTCAAGACCCAAGCGAGCCAAGGGACCATGGCCCCGACAACCTGGGAGCCAGCGGTCTGTCTGGAGGCGGCGGCGCGCTCAGAGGTTGTGGATCTCGACCGGCTCGACCGGGTCGGCCAGCTCGAAGCCGAAGATGCGGCTGTAGAAGTACAGCTCCGCCTCGGCGGCGCGCTGGATGTGCTCGGCGCGGCGGAAGCCGTGCTGCTCGCCCTCGAACGGCAGGTAGGCGTAGGGGATCCCCTTGGCGTCCAGGGCCGCCGCCATGGCTTCGGCCTGGGCGGGCGGGACGACCATGTCCTCCAGGCCCTGGAGCAGGATCACCGGGCACGACAGCCGCTCGGTGTAGCGGATCGGCGAGCGCTCGTAGTAGACCACCGCCGCCTCCGGGTAGGGGCCGATCAGGCGGTCCAGGTAGCGCGACTCGAACTTGTGGGTGTCCTGCGCCAGCGCCGCCAGGTCGGCGACGCCGAAGTAGCTCGCCCCGGCGGCGAAGTCGTCGCGGAAGGTGAGCGCGCACAGGGTGGTGTAGCCGCCGGCGCTGCCGCCGCGGATCGCCAGGCGGGCGCTGTCGGCCTCGCCCTGGCCGGCCAGGTACAGGGCCGCGTTGGCGCAGTCGGCCATGTCGACGACCCCCCACCGGCCGTTGAGGCGCTGCCGGTAGGCGCGGCCGTAGCCGGTCGAGCCGCCATAGTCGACGTCGCACACGGCGAACCCGCGGCTGGTGAAGAACTGCACGCCGACGTTCAGCACGCTGCTCGCCTGGGCGGTCGGCCCACCGTGGCTGACCACCAGGAGGGGCGGCCGCTCGCCTTCCGGAGCCTGGAACGCCGGGTTGGCCGGCGGGTAGTACAGCGCGTGGGCGGTCTGGCCGCCCTCGGTGGGGAACTCGATCGGCTGGGGGGATGACAGGTAGGCCGGGTCGAAGTCGACCTCGCGGCTGCGGCGCAGGGTGGTGGCCGCGCCGCTGTCCAGGTCGATCAGCGCGACTTCTGGGGCGAGGGCCGGGCTCCCGGCCACGCAGGCGACGGTGCCGGCGGCGAGGCTGCCGCCGAGTGCGTGCAGGCCCGTGAAACTGGTGTAGGGCAGCTGGATCGGGTCGGGGCGGACACTGCCCGGGGCGAGGACCCCGAGGGAGCGGACCGGGCCGCGGCCGTAGACACAGGCGATCCGCCCGCCGGGCAGCAGCGCGTAGCTGGTCATGCCGAAGACCCACTGCGGCAGCCCGAACTCGGCCTCCATCGGGGCGAGCGGCTCGGCCTCGCCCCCTTGGGCGAGGCGGTAGAGGTTCCACCAGCCGGTGCGGTCGGAGACGAAGTACAGCTCCCCGTCCGCACTCCACGCTGGCTGGAAGACCGACTCCTCGGAGCCGCCGGCGACCAGCTTCGCCCCGGCCAGCCGGAGCTGCCCCGATCCCGGCTCCCGCTCAACCTCGGCGACGCGCAGCTCAGTGCCGTCCCAGGGCATGTTGGGGTGGTCCCATTCGAGCCAGGCGAGCTGACGGCCGTCGGCCGCCAGGCGCGGAGAGGCGTAGAAGTCCCGGCCGCCGCTGATCACCCGGGGCTCCGCCGAACCGTCGGCCGGCAGGGCCACCAGCTCGTTGGTGACCGCGCCGTCCTCGTGGCGTTCGCGGACGCAGACCAGCAGGGCGCCGTCCGGGGTCA
Organism: Actinomycetota bacterium; assembly: GCA_036395655.1. GTDB lineage: Bacteria > Actinomycetota > CALGFH01 > CALGFH01 > CALGFH01 > DASWDC01. Next base: position 2,953 of record DASWDC010000114.1, read on the forward strand.
CGCAGGCGTCCGCGTAGCGGAGGGCCGCCGGGACAGCCGGCTCAGGGGTGATCGGCCGGGGCGACGCATCGGGGTCCTGGCGGTACAGCCGCTGGTCGGCGAAGTTGGAGAACCACACCACGCCGCGGCGGGCGAGGAAGGCGCCGCCGCCGTACTCGTGCACGCGCGTGCGCACGTTGAAGCCGTCCGGGGTGAGCTGGGCGACGGCCCCCCCTTCCCAGCGGCAGACGACCTGGCGGCCGCCTTCGGCTGGCCGCAGTTCCAGCCACAGGACGGCGTCGCCGTCGGTCTGCAGCTCGCCGAGCCCGACGCCGCCGCGCGCGAGCTGCTCGGCACTGATCGGCGACTTCCACGAGCCGTAGGGCGCCACGCCCGTCATCCGCTCCCCTCCTTCTCCGTTCTCCGTTGCCGCATTGCGAAAACGCCCCTCGGTCGAGGGGGGTCCCCCTGTCAAAAGTCCATCACATTCGGCCGGTGGCGTGAGTCGTTGTCCACAGGTCAGGTCCGGGCTAACCGGGCGGCCAGCCGAACATGCGGCCGCCGAGCACGTGCAGGTGGAGATGGTCGACGGACTGCCCGGCGCTCGGCCCGATGTTGGTGACCACCCGGAACCCCCCGCTGATCCCGTCGGCGGCGGCGACCTCGTTGATGGCGCCGACCAGACTGGCGAGCAGCTCGCCGTGCTCGGCGACGACCGCCTCCAGGCTGGGGATATGCTCCTTGGGGATCACCAGCACGTGGGTCGGGGCCTGCGGGTTGACGTCGCGGAAGGCCAGCACGTCGTCGCGGTCGAGGACCACGTCGGCGGGGATGTCCTTGGCGACGATCCTGCAGAACAGGCAGTCCGGGTCAGCGATGGCGGTCATGCGACCAGTTCTCCCTCCATGCCTTCGTTGTCGGCGCGGATGCCTCGCACGGTCACCAGCTGGCCGGACAGTTCCGGGCCGCCGCGCCAGGGGAAGCGGACCTTGATGTAGTTGTCGCTGGTGCCCTCGGCGAGGCCCTCGCCGTCGGCGGACCCTTCGGCCGACTCGACCAGGACCGCCAAGAGGCTGCCGAGGTGCTGTTCGTGGAAGCGGCGGCGCAACTCGCCGCCGAGGGCGATCAGCTCGCGGGCACGAGCCTTCTTGTCGACGTCGGCGACCTGGTCGGCCATGGTCGCGGCGGGGGTGCCCGGCCGCGGTGAGTAGCGGAACACGTGCAGCTTGGAGAACCCGACCCGCTCGGTGACCGCCAGGGTGGCGGCGAACTGCGCGGCGGTCTCGCCGGGGAAGCCGACGATGATGTCGGTCGACAGGCCCAGGCTGGGGATCTCGGCCTTGGCGTGCTCGACCCGCTCCAGGACCTCGGCGATGCGGTACGGGCGGTGCATGGCGGCGAGCACCTGATCGTCGCCGGCCTGCAGCGGCACGTGCAGGTGGCGGCAGACCTTGGGGTCGTCGCGTACCCGCTCGACCAGCGCCGGGGTGACCTGGACCGGCAGGACGCTGGAGAGGCGCAACCGCAGCAGCCCGTCGATCGCGGTGAGGCGGTCGACGAGCCGGGCGAGGCCGTCGCGTTCGCCCCGGTCGTCGCCGTATTTGCCGAGGTGGACGCCGGTGAGCACCACCTCGCGGACGCCGCGGGCGACCTGGCGGCGCACGTCGGCGACGATCTCGTCCTCCGGGTAGCTCTTCAGCGGCCCGCGGGTGCGCGGGATGATGCAGAAGGTGCACCACTCGTCGCAGCCAGTCTGCGCCTTGATCGCCACCCGGGTCCGGAGCCGCTCGGCCGGCGCGGGACGGACCATCAGCGGCAGGCGGCGCACCTTCGGGACCGCCACGATCAGCTCGCCGATCCGGTCCTTGCCGTCGTTGTCGACCACCAGGTCCACACCGGGGATCGCCCGGACGGCCTCGGGGTCGCTGACCGCGTAGCAGCCGGTCACCACCACCGTCGCGCCGGGATGGGCGGCGGCGGTCTTGCGGATCAGCCGTCGCGACGACGCGGTCGACTCCACCGTGACGGTGCAGGTGTTGATCACTACCACGTCGGGTTCCTCGCCCGCGTGGGCCAGGTCGAAGCCCTGGGCGCCGAGGGCCTCCAGGGCCTTCTCCGACTCGGCCTGGTTGAGGCGGCAGCCAAGGGTCTTGAAGGCGACCTTCGGGGGGTTCGGGGGGCATGGTCCCGTGGCCGGAAGGACCGGAAGCCGATCCCCAGGTGGCCGCGGGGCCCCCCGATGGGTCAAGCCCTGCTCAGGCACTGGCTGGGCCGCCGAGGAAGGCCTCCAGCAGCGACGACTCGGGCGGGTCGCCGGGCTGCGGGGCCGGGTGGATGCGGATGAAGTCCACCACGTCGAAGACGTCGGCGAGCAGGTCGGGACGGTCGAGCAGGGCGTAGAAGCCGCCCATCTGGGTACGGTGCTGACGCAGCGCGCGGACGGCGAGGTCGACCACGGCGGCGGTGTCGACGTGGCAGGTGAACTGCTCGTCGGGGGTGCCGCGCGGGGCGAACGGCTCGCCTTCGGCGGGAATCTCCATGCCGATCTCGGCGCCGATCTCGCGGAAGCGGTCGAGCTTCGAATTCGGCATCCCCCAGTAGTACAGGCGCGGCTCGCGCACGTCGCGCTCCAGCTCGCCGTTGCCGCGCAGCGCGACATAGGCGCTGAAGGCCGTCCGGGTCGCGGCGCTCACCGCCATGTGGTCGGCATGGGCGGTGACGCCGTTCGGCTCCATGGTCACCACCACGTCGGGCTGGACCCGGTCCAGGGTCACCTGGATCGCGCGGACCAGGTCGTCGGCGCGTTCGCTGACCTTGCCGTCGGCGAAGTCGCCGAAGGTGGCGTCCTCGACGCCGAGCACAGCCAGTGCGGCACGCTCCTCGGCTTCGCGGACCTCGGCGAGGCGCTCCCGCGTCACCCCGGTCTCGGGGGCGATCTCGCCCGCCTCGCCCCGGGTCGCCGTCCAGACCGCGCAGTGGACTCCCTTGGGGGCCAGCAGCGCGAACGATCCGCTCATCGACCAGGTCTCGTCGTCGGGGTGCGCGAAACAACCGAGCAGGGTCAGCGGACGAGCGGACATGCGACCTCCAGCTTCAGCTCCAGCGGCCAGTCACGGGCCAGTCACGGCAGATGCGGACTCAGTTGTGGCTTGGACGGCGCAGGCCCAGCTCGGCGAGCCGCCCGACCAGGCCGCCAGGAGACTGGTCGAGCACCGCTGCCAGGACGCGCACGTCGTCCCACCTGATGGTGAGCATCTTGCCGTTGAAATCGCCGCGCTGCATCTGGATTAGGGAGACATACCGTACGAGGGTACGCGCCTCTGGCTCCCGCCGACCCTCCAGCGCCTCCAGGTCGATGCAGACCGAGTCACCCTCCGCCGGGACGGCGACTTCGCCGCCGGGCGGCGGTCCGAGCTTCGGGAGCAGGTGGTCGACGGGCACGTCGTAGAACATCGCCAGCCGCTGCAGGCGCGGGACCGAGATGCTGCGCTCGCCGCGCTCGTAGGCGCCCAGCACGCTGGCCTTGAACTCCTTGCTGGAGCCCTCCTCAACGTCGTGCAGCGAGAGTCCCTTCTGTAACCGGATATTGCGGAGCCGTTCCCCCACTTGCTCCGCATAGGTCGCCATGACAACCTCCCGGCTCTGGTTTGCCCCCCTCTGGGCACATTGTGGGCGGACAATAGCATCACACCCTAAGCTCTTCAATCACCGAAGGTGGCCGAATCCGCACCATTGGTGCGGGATGTTCGAGCGTCTGGACCCTGCCAACCGCCTGCCGCCACCGCGCAAATCGCAACGACGCGGGGCGAGCGCCGAGGCGAGCGCCGAACGGAACCTACCGCGACCGCTGCGCCAGGCGCTCCCGCTGCGGCTTGACCACATATTTCGGGTCGCGTGCCGACAAGCGCCCGGCACCGACGACCGCCTGGCGTTCGCAGGCGGAGCTGGCCAGCAGCAGCGCCGCGCCGACGGTGGCACCGAAGCGGCGCCGCCCGGCCAGGCCGAGCGTCAGCGCACCCGCCACGCCGAGGCCCTTGGCGAGGCGGGCGAGGCGACGCACGGGCGGCTGCCCGTACGGTTCGGCCAGCTCACCGAGACGGCGCTCCATGACCGCGCCAGCGGCCAGCTCGGCGGCGGCGCCGCCGATCGCCAGGCGGCGGGCGGGCCCGGCGTGCTCGGGCGGGGTGAGCAGGCAGGCGGCGGCGCCCGCGGCGGCGGCGGCGCTGCCGGCGAACACGAACGGCAGCTCCTTGCCGGCCTCGTGCCAGACCGGGACGGCGGTGTCGGCGACCAGCACGGCGGTGTAGGTGGCAAGGCCCGGGCCGAGCACGGCGGCAGCACCCTCCGCACCACGGGCCAATCTGGGCGCCACGCCGAGCCGGTCGGCGGCGGCGGCGCCCAGCAGCGGCGGGCTGAGCGCGGCCAGCAGCCAGCTGCCCATGTTCATCGGCGAGGTCGGCCGGAAGACCCGCAGCATGTGGTGGAAGCGCTCCGGCCGGCCGAGATCGGAGACCAGCAGCGCCGGGCTGGCCGCCAGCGCCGCCGCGCCGGTGGTGAGCGCGGCGCGAGCGAGCCGGTGGTTGCCGGCGAGGCGCGCCGCGAACGCCAGCGGCGCCGACGCCCCGGCGATCCCGCCGAGGAAGAAGTACCAGGGGATCTCCCAGGTCCAGACCGGCTCCTTGAGGATCGGGCGGCCGTAGTAGCTGCGGAACTCCGCCTTACCGACCATGTTGACGCCGGGCCGCCCGCCCGGGCCCGAGCTGGCGCCCACCCGCTCCCCTCTCGTCGTTGTCACCTGCGGCCTCCCTTGGCGTTGCCGCCGCCCGCGAACGCGATCGCCACGCCCGCGAGCAGAGCGCCCGCCGCCATTGCCGCGGCCTTCCAGAGGCCGCCGAGGTCGCGGGTCGTGCTGACCGGGTCCGGCGGCAGCCCGTAGACCTCGGGCTCGTCGAGCAGCAGGAAGAACGCGCCGGCCCCGCCGACGCCGTTGGCCTCGTCGGCAAGATACAGGCTGGCGCTCTCCACCCCCCGCTCCCGCAGGGTATCCAGCCGCCGGTCGGCGCGTTCGCGCAGCTCGTCGAGGGGACCGTACTGGATGGAGTCGGTCGGGCACGCCTTGGCGCAGGCCGGCTCCAGCCCGTCCCGGCTGCGGTCGTAGCACAGCGTGCACTTCCACGCCCGCCCGTCGTCCTCGCGACGGTCGATCACCCCGAAGGGGCAGGCGGGCACGCAGTACCCGCAGCCGTTGCAGATGTCGGGCTGCACCACCACCGACCCGATCTCGGTGCGAAACAGCGC
>DASWDC010000115.1:0-1843 GCA_036395655.1 Actinomycetota bacterium
CGCCTCGGCCGCGCCGCCCCCGCCCTGCTGGCACGAGGCCGCCTGGAACGCGCCGAAGGCGCCACCAACCTGCTCGCCGACCAGCTCCGCGCCCTTCCGATGGAGGTCGCGCTCCGCTCCCGCGACTTCCGGTAGCAGCGATCAGGAATGATCAGCGTCAAAGAAGGCCGCCGAACAGGGCGCTGGGGCGCAGGGTGAGGCGCAGGAGCGCCCGATACAGCGGATTGTGGGCCTTCTGGGTGAGGGACAGGCCGCGGCGGGCCCACTCCAGGGTGGGGAGCAGGCGGAGCGCCTCGCGGAAGTGCTCGGCGGCGCCATCGTAGTCACCGGTATAGAGCAGCAGCCAGCCCTGGTTGGCATGGGTGCGTGGGTTCTCCGGGTCACGGGCCAGCAGGCCGGCGAGCACCGTCGCGGCCTCGGCCCGTCGCCCGAGGCGGATCAGGGCGAAGGCACGCAGGTTGGCGCAGTCACGGTGGTCCGGATTGGCGTCCAGACCCTGCGCAGCGGTCGCGGCGGCCTCGGCCCAGCGACGCTTGGCGAGCTGAATCTGTGCCAGCGCGGCGAGTACGTCGGCGTTGCCCGGCGCCAGGACAATCGCCTTGCGGGCGGCAGCCTCGGCCTCGTCGAACCGTCCCCGGCGGCGCAGCACGCCCGCGAGGATGTAGTGGCCGAGCGCTCCATCCGGGTCCAGGCCGACCGCCTCGGCCGCCTCGCGTTCGGCGTCGGCGAGATCGCCCTGACGGGCCAGGCAGAGGGCGAGCAGCGCGTGTGTCCCGCCATGCCCGGCGCCGTGGCCGAGCACGCCGCGCAGCTCCCGCTCCGCAAGCTCGAACTGGGATCGCGCGACCAGCCGCCGCGCCCGCTCGAGCCGGTCAGCGTGGAACCCGTCGCCGGGATCATTGCCGAGCATGAGCGCTCCTCGCACGTTTGTTGCTCGGTCGAATATACGACACCGGCCGACCAGGACCTCCATGGCATGTGGGAAATTCAGGACCCCGGGCGCAGATACGCACGCGTCGTGCGGGTTGACCGTTCAGGGTCGCTAGCTGGCTGACGGGCGCCGCAGGACGTGACGGAGGGCGGGCTCCAGGGCGGGGAAGCGGAACACGTAGCCTGTTGCGAGCGCGGCGGCCGGCGCCGCCTTGGCGCTGTAGAAGAGCAGCTCCTCCGCCATGTCACCGAGGAGCAGGCGGGGAGCGAACCGGGGAACCGGCAGCAGAGCCGGGCGGCCAAGCACCCGCGCCAGCGTGGCGCTGTGCTCGGCGTTGGTGACCGGGTGCGGCGCGGTCGCGTCGACCGGGCCTTCCAGCTCCTCGGTGGCGATAGCGTGGCGGTAGACGCCGACCACGTCGTCCAAGGCGATCCAGCTCCACCACTGCCGCCCGGAGCCAAGCCGGCCACCGAGGCCCAGCTTGTAGAGCGGGGCCAGGACGGCGAGCATCCCGCCGCGAGCCTGCACCGGGCCGGTGCGGACGTGGACGACCCGGATTCCCGCCGCCCTGGCGGGATCCGCCGCCGCCTCCCACGCCTGGCAGACACCGGACAGGAAGCCCTGGCCGGGCGAACTCCCCTCGCTGAGCGACTCGTCGCCGCGGTCGCCGTAGTAATGGGCCCCCGAGGCGACCACCAGTACCCGGGGCCCCGTGCTCCCGCCGCTCTCGCGGGCGAGGCCAGCCAAGGTCTCGGCCAGCAGCCGGGTGCCGCGCACCCGGCTCTCGGTGATCTCCCGCTTCACCCCCGCGGTCCAGGGGCGCGCGCCGATCCCCTTGCCGGCCAGGTTGACGACCGCGTCGACCCCGGCCAGCGCGGCGGCGTCGATCATCCCGTCGCGGGGGCTCCAGCG
>DASWDC010000116.1:0-6850 GCA_036395655.1 Actinomycetota bacterium
GCTGGGGAACTCGAGGCCGCGCTGTTCGAAGGCGGTGGTGCCGTCGCGCCAGTTGGTGATGACGGCGTCGCGCCACTCCCAGGACAGCTCGTCGTAGGGGTGGCGGTCCTTGGTGGTGAACAGGCGGCGGACCTGAAGACCCTTGCGGGTCGGGCCCTGTTGGACGGACAGCGCATCCCGCGTCTTGGCCACGAATCAACCTCCTTGCGGCCCCCGCGTCGGGCCGGCGAACGGTTTTCACGCTCCCGCGGGGGAAGGCTGGGCAGGGCCCACCTGGGCGGGAGGGGCTGTTGGTTTGTACTCAAGCCTGCGAACTACAGCTCTGTGATTAAGCACCCGCTGTGGGGTTCAGGTCAAGACCCTGAGCACAACATCTTGCATCTTGAAGCCGATTCTACCACTATATCTTGTGGTGGCCGATTCACTTCGGCCCAGGGAGGGAAAGCCGTGCGTTGCCCCATCTGTGGCGCTACTGACAGCCGAGTCATCGACTCGCGCCCGTCCGATGACGGGACCGCCATCCGGCGTCGGCGGGAGTGTACGACCTGCGGCCGGCGCTTCAACACCTTCGAACGCGTCGAAGAGGTTCCCCTGCTGGTGCTCAAACGGCGCCCGGGGATCAGGGAGCCGTTCGACCCGGGCAAGCTCGTCGCCGGTCTGGAGAAGGCCTGTAAGAACCGGCCGATCTCCAGGCAGGAGATCATCGGTATCGCCAGCGACATCGAGGAGACGCTCCGGGCTCGCCGCCAGCGCGAGGTGGAGAGCCAGGAGATCGGCATCGAGGTCCTGAATGCCCTGCAGGAACTGGACCCGGTTGCCTACATGCGCTATGCCAGTGTCTACAAGGACTTCCAGGACCCGGCCGACTTCGAGCGGGAGCTCGACAGCCTGGCGTCGCTGCGCAAGTCCACCCCGCCAAAGCCACATCCGGCGGCGGCGCCGGGCCGTTCCTGAGACCCCCGCACCGCCCCGTGTGGCGTCTGGCGGCCGGCCCGCGACCAGCCATCCTCTGGTCGCGGGCCGGCCATGGTCACCGGCTGGATGCCGGGATGGTGAGCGTCTGGCCAGCCTGCAGCGAGCCGTACAGGTGATTGGCGGCCTGCAGGCGGTCGATCACGGGCCGGGGGTCGCGTCCCGGGGCGATCTGGTTGGCGATCGACCAGAGGGTGTCCCCGGGGGCGACGGTGTAGGGAGTCCCGCTGGCGGCGGGCGGGTGGGCGGAGCCGTTGCCCCTGGCCCTGGCCAGGCCGGGGACGAGCAGCAGCAGCATGACGGCGAGCAGCACGGTGATCAGCAGTCGGATGCGCAACGGCCGGGCCCCCCTTGACGTGACGGATCGGATGCGGAGTTCTGAACGTACGTTCGACGGATCGCATCTTCCCTCGAACATCCGTTCGTGTCAACTTCATCCGGCGATCCCGGAGCGACCCGACCCGCGAGCGGGGTCGAACAAAGGATCGCCGAACAGATGTTTGATTTCCGCCATCGGCGCTGCTAGAGTCGTTCACTGAGCAGCAGGCGGCGGTCACCCGCCACAATCCATCCAGCAACTGGGCATCAGGGGGTAGGTCGATGGCGGAGGAGCTCACCACCAAACAGCGGCGCATCCTGGAGGTGATCCGCGAAGCCGTCAACGACCGCGGCTATCCCCCCTCGATCCGCGAGATCTGCGAGAAGGTCGGCCTCACCTCCACCTCCAGCGTCCACTCCCAGCTCTTAGCCCTGGAAAAGAAGGGCTACATCCGCCGCGACCCCACCAAGCCACGCGCGATCGAGGTCTACCTCGAGGACCCGGTCGCCGCCGCCCCCCGCCCGCTGCCCACCTACGCCCCGCTGCTGAGCGGCCCGATCGCCGCCGGTACCGGCGTCCTACCCGACGAGCGGGTTGAGGGCATGCTCCCGCTGCCACGCGAGCTGGTGGGCCAGGGCGAGCTGTTCGTCCTGCGGGTCCGTGGCGAGTCGATGATCGAGGCGGGCATCTTCAGCGACGACTACGTGGTCGTCCGCCGTCAGCCCAACGCCGACAACGGCGACATCGTAGCCGCCATCGTCCCGAATCTCGAGGAAGAGGCGACCGTCAAGCGACTGTCACGACGGGACGGGCACGTGCAGCTCCTGCCGGCCAACCCGGCGTTCCAGCCAATCGATGGCGACCGGGCCAGCATCCTCGGCCGGGTCGTGGCGGTGCTCCGCCGCCTCTGACGCCCGCGCCGCCCGCGTCCGGTCCGTGGGCCCGGAGCGGCGCGGCGTTACGCCGGCGGCGACACCGTCGCCGTGGTGGTGACCGCCTCGCCGGTGTCGGCGAGGGTGCCGGTCGACGCCGTCGCGGTGGCCTCGATGAGAAACGCGATCTTGCAGTCGACCTTGTAGTTGGTGATCAGCCCGGTGCCGTCCACGTCGGCGCTGCTGGAGATCACCTCGACCCCGCGGATGTTGCGGATCGTCTGCGCGGCGGTCTGGACCGCGTTGCGGACGGCGTCGCTGAACGACCTCGGTGAGCTGCCGACCAGCTCGATCACCTTGACGACCCCGCCGGGAACCTCTTCGCCCGTAGCCATCGGCTACCTCCAAACCGTGGGTGTGGATCCATGGTGGCTGTGGATTCCTTGCCTATCCCAATGAGCCGGCCTGCCAAACCGGCAGGATTCACGGGCAGCCAGATCCGATCCAGCTGGAGGGGAACCTCAGCCGCTCACCGTCGAGGTGGTCGAGGTGGTCGTGGTGGGGACCACGGTCCCGTAGGGCTCCAGGGCATGGGCGAGCGCGGCCGGTGCCCGCAGCGTGAGGCGGGTACCCTCCTCGACGTGCTCGGCTTCGAGGACCTCGCCCTCCCGGTAGACGCGGTCGAGCAGGTCGCCACGGCTGTAGGGGAGCAGCGCGGTGAGGCACACCACCGGGTGCGGCAGGCGGGCCGCGACCTCGGCGAGCAGGCGCTCCACGCCCTCACCGGTGGTGGCCGAGACCAGCGGCGTGTCGGGGAACTGGCGGGCCAGCCGGGCCCGGGTCAGATCGTCGGCCAGGTCGGCCTTGTTCAGCACCAGGAGCTCCGGCACCTCGGCGGCGCCGACCTCGGCGAGCACCGCCCGCACGGCCTCGATCTGCTGGCCCGGGTCGGGCTGGGCGGCGTCGACCAGGTGGACGAGCAGGTCGGCGCGCCCGACCTCCTCCAGGGTGGACTTGAACGCCTCCACCAGGTCGTGCGGCAGCTTGGCGATGAACCCGACCGTGTCGGTCAGCGTCGCCGAGCGCCCGTCGGGCAGATTCAGCCGCCTGGTGGTCGGGTCGAGGGTCGAGAAGAGCCTGTCCTCGACCAGCACCCCCGCGCCGGAGAGCCGGTTGAGCAGGGTCGACTTGCCCGCGTTGGTGTAGCCGGCCAGGGCGACCGCCGGGACGCCGGCGCGCTCGCGGCCCTGCCGCTTGATGTCGCGGGTGCGGCCCATCTGGACCAAGTCGCGGCGCAGTCTGGTGAGGCGCCGGCGGATGCGGCGCCGGTCGATCTCGATCTTGGTCTCGCCGGGGCCGCGCATCGGGCCGATGCCGCCGCCGTGGCGTGACAGGCTCTCGCCCCAGCCGCGCAGCCGGGGCAGCAGGTAGTTGAGCTGGGCCAGCTCGACCTGGGCCTTGCCCTCACGGCTGGTGGCGTGCTGGGCGAAGATGTCGAGGATCAGCGCGGTCCGGTCGATCACCTTGGCGTCGACCAGCTCCTCCAGTTTGCGGAGCTGGCTGGGCGACAGCTCGTCATCCATGATCACGGTGTCCGCGCCCAGCTGGCGGACCCGCTCGGTCAGCTCCCGCGTCTTGCCCTTGCCGACGAAGGTGCCAGCGTCGGGGCGAGCGCGGCGTTGCAGCATCCCGTCGAGGACTTCGGCGCCGGCCGTCTCGGCGAGGCGGCGGAGCTCCTCCAGGGAGCGCTCGGCGCTGTGGGTGGTGCCGCCGCCGATGGCGACGCCGACCAGGATCACCCGCTCGAGGCGGAGCTTGCGCAGCTCGACGAGGTGGATGTCGCTGTCGTCACGGCGGGGAGTCGTGGGGGTCTGCTGGTTGGGTGCCGGCTGGTTCTGGGTGTTGTCCGTCATGATCGTCATACCGTACAGGCTCAACCGAGCGTGGTCGCCCGGATATTCCACAGAACCATGGCCCAGGGCGGGCGCCCCGGCGAGGCGGGTCCTCGCGGCCATGGCCCTCAACCTGCGATGTCGAACTCCCGCAGGACCTGGTTCAGGGAGACCCTCTGGTCGGCCGAGGCGTCGCGCCAGCCGATGATCAGGCCGGTGGCCAGGTGGTACTCGCCAGCCGGGAAGCGCCTTGGCCGGGTGCCGGGGACGACCACGGCGCGGGGCGGGATCTCGCCCTTGTGGACCACCGGCTCGGGGACGGTGACGTCGATCACCGGGGTCGAGGCGGTGACCACCACATTGGCGCCGAGGACCGCCTGCTCGCCGACCCGGACGCCCTCCACGATGATGCAGCGCGAGCCGATGAAGGCGCCGTCCTCGACGATCACCGGGCGTGCCTGGACCGGTTCGAGCACCCCGCCGATGCCGACCCCGCCGGCCAGGTGGACTCCCGCGCCGATCTGGGCGCAGGAGCCGACCGTCGCCCAGGTGTCGACCATGGTGCCGGGGCCGACCCAGGCGCCGATGTTCACATAGCTCGGCATCAGCACCACGCCGCGTGACAGGTAGCTGCCGTAGCGGGCGGTCGCGGGCGGCACCACCCGCACGCCGAGCTGCTCGAACCCGCGCTTGAGCGGGATCTTGTCGTAGTACTCGAAGGGGCCGACCTCCATCCGCTCCATCCGCCGGGCACGGAAGTACAGCAGGATCGCCTGCTTGAGCCACTCACGTGTCACCCAGGTGCCGTCCTCGCCCGGCTCCGCGACGCGGACCACACCCGCGTCGAGCAGGGCGACGGCCCGCTCGACCACCACGGCGTCGAGCGGCGCGCCGCCGCTGAACATCGCCGTGACCTGCCCCTCCAGTTGGGACAGCTCGGCATCGTCCCTGGCGTCACGGTCCTGGGTCAGCATCGGTGGTTGGCTCCTCGTGGGTGAATTGTTGGCGTTCGTCTGCCAGCAGCGTTCTACAGCAGCTTGGCGAGCAGCGTCGCGGCGCGCTCGCACTCCTCCAGCGTCGGGACGAGCGCGACGCGTACGTACCCCTCGCCGGCCGCGCCCAGGAACGACCCGGGCGTCACGATGATCCCGCCGTCCTCCAGCAGGCGCTGCGCGAACCCGAGCGAGGTCTCCCCGTCTGGGGCCGCGACCCAGAGGTAGAAGGTGGCGGCGGAGCCGACGGTGCGCAGGCCCTGGGCGTCGAGCACGTCGAGCAGCACCCGACGTTTGGCGGCGTAGCGGTGGCGGAGCGTCTCGACGTGCGCCTCGTCGCCCCAGGCGGCGATCGAGGCGCGCTGGACGAACTCCTGCGGCGTCACTCCGGTCGAGGGACGGTAGGTTGCCAGCGCGCGCACCAGCCGGGGGTCGCCGGCGACGAAGCCGGAGCGGTACCCGGTCATGCAGGAGCGTTTGGAGAGGGTGTTGACCGCGACGACGTTGCTTCGGTCGGCGACCTGCAGCGCCGAAGCCGGCGGCTGGTCGTACCACAGCTCGCTGTAGGCCTCGTCGGAGGCGAGCAGGTAGTCGTGGCGGCGGGCCAGCTCGGCGAGGCGCTGGTAGAACCCCAGCGGGGCGACCGCGGCAGTCGGGTTGTTCGGATAGTTCACCCACACCAGCGCGGCGCGCTGCCAGGTCGCGTCGGTGACCGCGTCGAGGTCTGGCAGGAAGCCGTTGCGTTCCTGGAGCGGCAGCTCCGCCACCTCGGCGCCGGCCATGAGCGCGCCCCGGCGGGGGACGTCGTAGGCGGGCGTGGTGGTGAGCACGAGGTCTTTGCCGCCGCCGGGGTCGATGACCACCTGGGCGAGGCTGAAGATGACCTCCTTGCTGCCCAGCGTCGGGATGATCTCGGTGGCCGGGTCCAGCGGCACGCCGAAGCGTCCGGCGACCCAGGCGGCGATCGCCTCCCGCAGCTCCGGCAGGCCGATGGCGCGCGGGTAACTGGAACGGGGGGTGATCGCGCCGGCGAGTGCCCGGCGGATGAACGCGGGCGTCTCCTCGCGGGGGTCGCCGACGCCGAAGTCGATCAGCGGGACGCCGCGGGCGCGCATCCGGTCCTTGGCCTGGTCGAGCTGCACGAACGGGTAGCTGCCAAGCTGCGTGAGCTTCGGGGAGATCCTCATGCTGGCAAGCTTCCCTCTCCGAGACGGGCCAGCAGGTCGGCGCCCAGAGTGCCGTGCGCGACCTCGCGAGCGGAGCCGGTCATGCGGACGGTGCGGCCGGGCGCCCAGTCGAGCCGCAGGTCGCCGCCGCGCAGGCGGACAGTGAGGCGCTCGCCGGTCACGCCGCGCAACTGCCCGGCGACCGCCACGGCGCAGGCGCCGGTGCCGCAGGCGAGCGTCTCGCCGACGCCGCGCTCCCAGGTGCGGACCCGCACGGCCCCCGCGTCGAGGACCTGGACGAACTCGACGTTGCCGCCGGCGGGGAAGACCGCCCGGTCGTGCTCGATGCGTGGCCCGACGGTCTCGACGGGGAGCTGGTCGAGGCCGGCGACCAGGCCGTCGACGAACACCACCGCGTGGGGGTTGCCGAGCGACACCAGGGTCGCGGCAGTCCCGGTCCCGTCCCAGCCGGGCCCGAGCAGCCCGTCGAGGGCGAGCGGCTGCTCGCGGGCGGGGCCGGGGGCGCCCATGTCGACGGTGACCTGGTCGACGCAGCCGCGGCCGTCGACGTGCAGCTCCAGCTGCTTGACGCCGGCGCGGGTCGCCAGCGCGAAGGCGCCGGTCACGTAGCCGCGGT
>DASWDC010000117.1:0-9220 GCA_036395655.1 Actinomycetota bacterium
CTACATGGCGCCGGAGCAGGCCTTCGCCGGGACCGTGGACGCCCGCTCTGACCTGTACGCCACCGGCATCGTGCTATTCGAGCTGCTGTGCGGCCAGGTGCCGTTCGACGGCGACACCCCGGTCGCCATCCTCATCCAGCAGGTCCGCGCGGACCTGCCGCCGCCGCGGTCGCTCAACCCCGACCTGCCGGTGGAGGTTGAGCGCCTACTGGTGAAGGCGCTCGCCAAGGACCCTGACCAGCGCTATCAGAGCGCCGCCGCGATGAGCGAGGCGATCAGCGCGGTGCTCGCCGAGCTGTCACCCAGGGTCCAGGCCCGGGCCCGGGTGGCCGCTCCGGCTCCGGCCTCGACGTCGCCCAGCGTGGTGTCTGGAGCTGGAGGGTCGTCGCCTGGTGGGACAGCCGGAGGGGGAACCGAGGAGCTGTCAGCCGCCTACGCGGCCGGCGTCGCCGCCTACAGTGCCGGCCGGTGGGCGGAGGCGGTCACCCACCTGCAGCGGGTTGCCACCTCCGATCCTGGCTTCGAAGATGTGGAAATCCTGCTTGAGACCGCCAAGACCAAGACCGCCAAGGCGGCCAGTGGCGGCGCTGCGGTCCCCGAGGCGCTCCTCGCGCCGGCCCCGGCGGCAGCAGCCTCCGAGGCGGTCCCTGAGCCCCGTCCTGATCATGCGCCGGGAGCGCGCAATGGTTCCACACCCGCTCCCCCGGCCCCGTCCCCGGCGGGCAGGGCCGGGGTTCCGCCGGTGGCACGGCGCCGGCCTGCCGCGCCTGCCGGGCCTTCTGCGGCGACCCCTGTGTCGGTCCCGGTCCCAGCCACGGCTCGGCCTCGGGCCGGTGGTCTTGACAGCGAGCCGGGCCCGGGCAGGCGTGCCGGATTGCGGCGCTGGCCGCTGCTGGTCATGCTCGCGGTCGTCGCGGCGGTGGGGATCGGGCTGGCCTTCGCCGCCTTCGGCAAGCCGCAGCCGAAGGGGTCGACGGCTACATCCGGGCGCTCGGGGGCACCAGCGGCCAACCCGCCGTGGGCCGCGCTGCCACCGGCGCCGGCCGTGGAGGAGTCGGGCGGTGTCGCCGGGTTCGCCGGCAAGGTCTGGGTCGCGGGCGGCCTCGACGCCACCCGGCAGCCGCTGGCCACCGTGCAGGTCTACGACCCGGCCCTCCGGACGTGGAGCCAGGGGCCGGCGCTGCCCAAGCCGGTCAACCACGTCGCGCTGGTGTCCACCGGCAAGCAGCTGCTGGTGATCGGCGGCTACGCCAATGCCGGTGGCGGCCCAGTGGCGACCGTCCGCCGGCTCGACCCGGTGGCGGGAACCTGGCTCGACGGGCCGAGCCTGCCAGCACCCCGTGGCGCGGGCGCCGCGGCGTGGGACGGCCACCGGATCGTGTTCGCCGGTGGCGTCGGCCCGGACGGCAGGCCGTCCACGGACGTCTTCGCCCTGCAGAACGGCTCGTGGCAGCAGATCGGCACCCTGCCGGCGGCGCGGGAGCACCTGGCCGCCGCTAGCGACGGGCGGGGAACCACCTTCTTCCTCGGCGGCGAGGTCAATCACCCCGGCGGCACGAAGACCGTCTTCAACGAGGTCGACGTGGTGCACGGCAGCAGCATCCAGCAGCTCAGGACGCTGCCGACGCCACGCAGCTCCGTCGCGGCGTTCTGGTCGCCTGCCAGCGGGGCTTGCGTGGTCGGCGGCCGGGGCGCGGACCAGCTGACGCTCTCCACAGTGGAGTGCGTCGACGCCGCCGGTACCATGCGGAACCTCGCGTCGCTGGCCACCGCACGGCACGGCCTTGGCGCCGCAGTGGTCAACGGCACCGCCTACGCGGTGCTCGGCGAGACCGCCAACCAGCGTCTCAAGGTCGGCGAATCCTTGCTGCTGCGCTGACGCTACGGGATCGGCAGGGGGTGCTGGGCCTCGGCGAGGGTGAGCAGGACGATCGCGTGGGTCCAGGCCAGCGGGGCGACCGATCGGGGAGCGCCGTCGGCACGGCGGACCCGTTCGGGGAAGGCGCCGAGGCTGGTGCGGTGGGCAAGCAGCCAGCCAAGCTGCCGGGCGGCAGCGGCACGGTCGCCCAGGGCGGTCTCGGCCAGGGCGAATGAGGCGGTTGCCGGTGTCCACGGGTCGGTCCAGGCCAGGCCCGGGACGGCGCCAGCGCCGCTGGGGGCGAGCTGCGTGGCGGCGCGGGCGACGGCACGCCGCACGCGGGGATCCGGGGGTACGAACGGCGGGGCCAGCCAGGTCACTGCGGCGTCCGGGCCACCAGCGACGGCAAGACCGAAAGTCTGGCCAGACGCCGGGCCCGGGTAGCGGTGGTAGGCGGTCCCGCTGGGGCTGGCGAACGCCTCCCGGGTCGCGGCGGCGAGCCGTTCGGCGGCAGCCGCCCAGCGCCGCAGGTCCTGGTCGTGGCCGAGTGCGGCGGCCAGGTCGGCAGCGGCGCGGAGCCCGGTGAGCAGCGCGGCGGCAGTGCCGAGGGTGGGCTGACGCTCGTGGTGCTCCCAGTAGTCCGGGCTGGCGGGTGGCAGGCCGTTGGCGCGCAGGGAGCTGGCGGCCAGGTCGGCGGCGGCGCGGACCATCGGCCAGTGCAGCGCGGCCAGGGCGCGGTCATGTCCCTGGCCACTGACCAGCCAGGTGGCCCAGCAGACCCAGCCGTCCGCATCCAGCTCCGGCTGGCGGCCGTCGCTGACCGGGGTGCCGTCAGGATGCGCACGTGCCGGCCAGCTACCGTCGGGCCGCTGGATGCGGGCCAGGTAGTCGAGGACCGCGCCGGCCTCCTGCTGATGGCCGGTGCGGCCGAAGGCGGCGGCGGCAAAGCTCGCGTCGCGCGGCCACACCTCGGCCCAGTACGGCGTAGCCGCGGCGACGACCCCGCCGCCGGGGCGCTGCAGCAGGCGCAGGAACAGCAGCGACCGGCTGGCCGCGTCGCGCTCGGCGGCGCTGGCGCCGGGGACCCAGCCGAGCGCGAGCCAGGCACGCTCAGCGGCGATCTGGGCCGCCGCGCCCGGGTCACCGGCCGGGACGGTCACCGCTTCGATAGCTCCGGCGGGGAGGTAGCGGAGCCGCCCATCGGCGAGCCGCAGCACCGTACTGCCGGGCACGTAGGCCGCGTCCTGGGTCTGCCCTGCCTCCAGCGAGATGGTCAGCAGGGTGGTGGCGTTGCCGAGCAGCCCGCTGCTGAACAGCGGCGGCGGCGCGCTCGTCCTGGTCGACCCGAGCAGGGCCGCCACCAGCACGACCGGCACGCCGATCGCCAGCAGGAGCCGAGGATTCATCCAGCGCCGGCCTCGCCGGCTCAGGAGGACCCGCCGAGACCCGTGACGAGCCGGTCGAGGCTCGACCCATCCGGGGCGGAGAGCCAGGTCGCCGTGCTGCCCTGGCAGCGGAGCGCGGTCTGCTGGCCGGAACCCGACCAGCGGCGGTTGCCGGCAACCGGAGCGCCGAACCGGCTGGTCGCCCAGTTGGTGACCAACCCGCAGTACTCGGTGGCCTCGGCAGGCGAGTCCCACACCGTCCGCAGGGCCAGGGCGGTCCGTGAACCGTTCTGGAAGCTGCGCACCGCACCGCCCCCCCAGCCGGCAGCGGCCCGCTCCGCGGTGGTGACGTCAAGGGCGCCCTCCAGCATCAACCGCACGTCGAACTCGCCCCAGCCGGCCACCGTGCCGGTCCGCCAGCCGCTGCCGAGCGACCCGGAGAGGTCTGGCACCTGGACCGGCTTCGGCTGGTCGCGGGTGCCCAGGTACTTCTCGGGGTGGAGGATCTCCTCGGTGGAAGTGGGTGGGTCGCGGTAGGCACGGTCCACCGCCGCCCAGCCACCCTGCGCGTACAGGGCCCGCACGAAGGCGACTCCGGCCTCATAGGGGAACAGCAGCGACTCCCGCAGGGCCGCCGGGGCCGCATCCAGCTCGGGCGTCGCCTGCGTGAGGCCGGTCCGGTCAGCGTCTGCCTGCTCAGCGGCGGTGAGGACCTCATCGTGGTAGCGGCCCATCATCACGGTCGCGTCGCCCTCAAGCAGCGCCGTGTAGGCGGCCGACTGGTCCTCCTTGCCCGGCGCGTTGAGGCGGTCGCTGTGGGTCAGGTCGTAGTGCTGGTCGGTGACCGCGTGGGTCAGCTCGTGGGAGAGCACGAAGCGGGCGTAGGGGTCCAGGCCGTTGTTGCTGCGGACGTACAGACGCCCCTTGCCGGGAGGCTTGCCGGGGACGTAGAAGCCGAGCACGCTCTCGGTCTGGACCGCCCGCAGCAGCTTCGGCAGGTCGGTGTGGGGCGGCAGCTCGCCGAGCAGCTCAAGGGCCCGGTCCAGGCGCTGCAGCTGGGCGTCGTCGGTGCCGGCGTTGATCTCCTTGAGCAGCTGCGCCGCCATCTTCTGCGGCGACTCGACGGTGACCGGCACCGACCGGGTGAAGCGGAGCTGGCGCAGCCGCTCCACGGCCGCCTCCACCTGGCGGACCTGGGCGGCGAGCGGTCCTGCGGCGGTGGCCGGCGGCGCCGTGGTGGCCGTGGTGGCGCTGGCCGCTGTTGCCGGGGTGGTGGCGGGTGCCGCAGCGCGGCCGTGGGTGCCGGTGGTCTTGGCGACCACCAGCGCGGTGCCGGAGCCAGCCAGCAGCGCCACGACCACGATGAGGACGAGGGCGAGCCTGCGCCTGCCTGGTGCCGGTCCCTGCGGCGGCGGTATCGGGGCCGTTGGGGGCGGGTCAGGCGGGGCTGGCTCGCCCCAGGCGGTCATCCCGAACCGTCTCCTGTCTTCAGCCGGGCGTTCAGGTCGTCGCCGGAGAGGCGGCGGAAGGCACGTCGGGGCCGGTCCCGCTCCAGCACGGCGACCTCCAGCCGGCCGCTGGCCGGGCCGCCGTCGCCGCTCTGCACGGCCCTGGAGAGGGTGCTGACGGCGAGCCGTAGGGCCTGGTCCAGGTCGATGCCCTCGCCGTAGTTGCGTTGCAGCTCGGCGTTCAGCTCGTCGGCCTGGCCGCCCATGGCGAGGAAGCGCTTGTGGTCGTTGACGGTGCCCTCAAAGCCGATGTGGTAGAGGGCGTTGGGGGTGTCGCCGCTGCCCACCTCGGCGACGCACAGCTCGACCTCGTAGGGTTTGCTCCCCTCCATGAAGATGCGGCCGAGCTCCTGGGAGTAGGCATTGGCGATCGACCGAGAGGTGACGTCCTCGCGCCCGTATTGGTAGCCGCGGATGTCGGCTAGGGTGATGCCGGCCACGCGCAGGTTCTCGAACTCCGAGAAGCGCCCCACCGCCGCGAACGCGATGTGGTCGTACAGCTCGGCGACCTTGTGGAGGTGGGTCGAGGGGTTGTCGGTGACGAACAGGACGCCGCCGTCGTATTCGAGCACGACCATCGGCCGGCCGCGGGCGATGCCTTTACGCGCATAGTCGGCCTTGTCCTTGATGATCTGCTCAGGGGGGACATACCCGAACCCGATCGACACCGCTCAGCCCTCCCCACGTGCGCGGGCGGCGACCACTCGCTCGGCCGCCTTGCGCACGTCGTCGTCGTTGAGGCGCTGGTAGCCCCCGGCGGTCACGGTCGCCACCACCGGGAAGATGCCGCGGACCAGGTCGGGCCCGCCGGTGGCGGCGTCCTCGTCGGCCGCGTCATAGAGGCCTTCGACCAGCGTGTCGAGCGCGATCTCGCGGTCCATGCCGTGGCGGTAGCGCTTCTTGATGGTGGCGCGGGCGTCCTTGCCGCCGGAGCCGTTGGCGTGGTACTCGGCGTCCTCCCAGCGGCCGCCGGTGACGTCGTAGCGGAAGATGCGGCCCAGGTTGCGGCGCTGGTCGTAGCCGCAGAACAGCGGCACCACCACCAGCCCCTGCATGGCCATGCCAAGGTTGCCGCGCACCATCTGCCCGAGCTTGTTGGCCTTGCCCTCCAGCGACAGGGGAAGCCCCTCGACCTTCTCGTAGTGCTCCAGCTCGGTCTGGAACAGCCGCACCATCTCGACGGCCGGCCCCGCCGCCCCGGCGATCGCCACCGCGGAGTACTCGTCGGCCGGGAAGACCTTCTCGACGTCCCGCTGGGCGATGGCGTACCCCTCGGTCGAACGCCGGTCACCCCCGACGATCACCCCGTCGGCATACCGGATCGCTGCCACCGTGGTCCCGTGCGGCACCTCGGGCATCTGCTGCCCGGCCGCGACGCTACCCGGCTGCGGCAGCAGTTCAGGCGCATGCTCCCGCAGCGCATCGATAAACGATGGGCTGAACCGCGCCAGCCCGCCGACGGGGTCTCTCACGCCTATTGACCGCCCTTCTGAATGTACTGTTTGACGAATTCTTCCGCATTTTCCTCTAGGACGTCATCGATCTCATCAAGGAGAGAATCGAGTTCGTCCTTGAGTGCTTCTCCCTTTTCGGTCACGTCGGCCGATGCCTGGACGTCTTCTTGCTCGGCGTCCTGCTTGCCGGTCGCGCGCCGCTTCTGTTCGGCGCCGCCGCCGCTGCCGCTGGCCATCGCGTCCCTCCTCCACGTGCTGATCTGGCGATTCTGCCACGGTTGGGCCACCGCGTCCGGACGACCCGGTTCTGCCGGTTGGGTTGTGGGCTATCCCTGCAGGTTACGGATCAGGTCTTCGGCTGCCGGGCTGGCGTCGAGGATAGCGGCGGTGTGCGCGGCCGTGCCTCTGGTGGGTTCCAGCATCGGGACCCGCTGCAGGGTCTCGCGGCCGGTATCGAAGATGATCGCGTCCCAGCCGGCCGCGGCGATCTGCGAGGCGTACTTGGCCAGGCAGCGGCCGCGGAAGAAGGCGCGGGTGTCCTCGGGCGGGTCCGCCACCGCGCGGGCGATCTCCTGCTCGGCGACCAGCCGCTCGACCCGCCCGGAGGCGGCGAGGCGGTAGTACAGGCCGCGGTCCAGGCGCACGTCGTGGTACTGCAGGTCGACGAGGGCGAGCTTGGGGTCGGTCAGCTCCAGGCTGTCCCGCTCGGCGATCTGGCGCATGAGCTGGTACTTGGTGACCCAGTCGACGGTGCGATGGGCCTTGAAGGGGTCGTCCTCCAGCTGGGTGAGGACCGCCTCCCAGCGTTCCAGCACCTCGACCTGCCAGTGCTGGATGTCGCGGTCCTTAAGGTACTTCTTGGCCGCGTCCAGGTAGCCCCACTGGATCTCACAGGCGGTGACCATGCGGCCGTCCTTGCGCTCGACGGTTGCCCGCAGGGTCGGGTCCTTGGCGATGGCGCGCAGCGCCTGCACCGGGTTGGCGAGCTGCCAGTCGTCGCTGGGGACGGCGTCGTCTTCGATCAGGTTGAGGAGGATCGCCAGCGACCCGGTCTTGAGGAAGGTGGCGACCTCGTTCATGTTGGCGTCGCCGATGATCACGTGCAGGCGGCGGTAGCGCTCGGGGTCGGCGTGCGGCTCGTCGCGGGTGTTGATGATGGGCCGCTTGAGGGTGGTCTCCAAGCCGACCTCGACCTCGAAGAACTGGGAGCGCTGGGCGATCTGGTAGGCGACCGAGTTGTCGGCGGGGTCGCGCACCAGGCTGCCGGCGCCGGCGAAGATCTGGCGGCTGCACAGGAACGGGGTCAGGTCGCGGACCAGCCGGGTGAAGGGGGTGGTCCGGTCGACCAGGAAGTTCTCGTGGGTGCCGTAGGAGGTGCCCTTGCCGTCGGTGTTGTTCTTGTAGACCTGGATGCGGCGGCCGCCGGGGGTGAGCTGGGTGGCGCGGACCGCGGACTCGGCCAGGATGCGCTCCCCCGCCTTGTCGTAGACCACCAGGGTGCGCGGGTCAAGGCACTCCGGCGAGGAGTACTCGGGATGGGCGTGGTCGACGTAGTAGCGGGCGCCGTTGGTGAGGATGACGTTGGCCAGGCCAAGGTCGTCATCGCTGGGCACTTCGGGCTCGCGCGGTGCCTCGAAGCCCCGCGCATCGCGCAGCGGCGACTCCTCCTCGTAGTCCCAGCGGACCTTGCGGCCGCGGCCTGAGAATGCGTTCACAAGCAGGCTCGATGCCAGGACGGGGTTGGAGTCGGGTGAGCCGGGCACGGTAATCCCGTACTCGGTCTCGATCCCCATGACCTTGGTGATGGCCATCCGTCCCCCTATCCCCGGATGCGGCGTGGTTGGCCGGACGCGACCGGTGCGCCACCGGGAGGGAACGGGGCGGCCCAATGGCCGCCCCGCGCGTCCGGCTCGTCCGTCTCGATGCTACAGGTATTGGCCAGTGTTGACTTGTTCGATCGCACGCCCGAAGTCCTTGGAGCTGCCGCCGACCAGGGTCCGGACGTAGACGATGCGCTCGCCCTTCTTGCCGGAGATGCGAGCCCAGTCGTCGGGGTTGGTGGTGTTGGGCAGGTCCTCGTTCTCCTTGAACTCGTCGGTCACCGCCGCGTTCAGGTCCTCGGTCTTGATGCCCTTCTCGCCGGTCTTCAGGAACCGCTTGATGGCCATCTTCTTGGCGCGCGACACGATGTTCTCGATCATCGCGCCCGAGTTGAAGTCCTTGAAGTACAGGACCTCCTTGTCGCCGTTGGCGTAGGTGACCTCGAGGAAGCGGTTCTCGTCGGCGTCGGAGTACATCCGCTCGACGGTCTCGCGGATCATCCGCTGAAGCGCCGCCTCGCGGTCGCCGTCGGCCCGCTCTAGGACGTCGGTCGCCAGCGGCAGGGTCGCCAGCAGGTACTTGGAGAAGATGTCGCCGGCCGCGTCCTTGTTGGGCCGCTCGATCTTGATCTTCACGTCCAGGCGGCCGGGCCGCAGGATCGCCGGGTCGATCATGTCCTCGCGGTTGGAGGCGCCGATCACGATCACGTTCTTGAGCTGCTCCACACCGTCGATCTCGCTGAGCAACTGCGGGACGATGGTGTTCTCGACGTCGGAGGAGACGCCCGAGCCGCGGGTGCGGAAGATCGAGTCCATCTCGTCGAAGAACACGATCACCGGCACGCCCTCGTTGGACTTCTCCTTGGCGCGCTGGAAGATCAGCCGGATCTGCCGCTCAGTCTCGCCGACATACTTGTTGAGCAGCTCCGGGCCCTTGATGTTGAGGAAGTAGCTGCGCCCGCTGGGCCGGCCGGTCATCTCCGCCACCTGCTTGGCCAGCGAGTTGGCGACCGCCTTGGCGATCAGCGTCTTGCCGCAGCCCGGCGGGCCGTACAGCAGGATGCCCTTGGGCGGCTTGAGCTGGTGCTCGGCGAACAGGTCGGCGTGCAGGAACGGCAGCTCCACCGCGTCGCGGATCTGCTCGATCTGGGAGGAGAGCCCGCCGATGTCCTGGTAGGCGATGTCGGGCACCTCC
>DASWDC010000118.1:0-1753 GCA_036395655.1 Actinomycetota bacterium
AGGAGGGTCTCCGGATCACCGCAGAGCATGCGGGCGAGGCTGGCACGGCGGCGCATGCCCCCGGACAGCTCCCGTGGGTAGTGCCGCTCGAAGCCGTGCAGCCCGACAGTGTCGATCAGGCGGTGCGCCACCGAACGCCGCTCCCGCTTGTCGACCCCGCGCAGCTCCAGCGGCAGCTCCACGTTGCGGCGCACGTCCCGCCATGGCATCAGCGTGTCGCTCTGGGTGAGGTAGCCCAGCTCCCGCCGGGGGCCGTCGACCTGCTGGCCGCGGTAGGCGACCGTCCCGCTGGTGCCCGACAGCAATCCGGCGACGAGGTTGAGCAGGGTCGACTTGCCGCAGCCGCTGCGGCCGAGCAGCGTGACGAAGCTGCCCTGCTCCACGCTGAGGGTGAAGTCGCGCAGGGCCACGATCTCCCGCTCGTCCTTGAGGAAGTGCTTGGAGAGATCGCTGACCTCCAGCAGCGCGGTCATCGCGCTCTGGGGTCCCGCGGATTCGCAGTCATTTGGAATGCATTATGCATGATTTGTGGGATGATAGTAGACATTATTGTCAACAATCTGACCCGGGCTGGCGGCGCGATGCCGGCGGCACGGTGGAGGTGATGGCGGATGCCTGGTCCGCGCGACGCGCCCAGCACGGCCGCGGTGGTGGCCGACTACCTCCGCGCGGCCGGCGTCCGGTTCGTGTTCGCCTATCCGGGCGAGTCGATCATCGAGCTGATGGAGGCCGCCCGCGGCGCCGGTGTCGAGGTGATCCTCGGCCGGCGGGAGGGCACCGCCGCGTTCATGGCCGAAGCCGCCGCGATGGCGACGGGCACCCCGGGCGTGTGCCTGTCGACCCTCGGGCCCGGCTCGACCGCGCTCGTCAACGGCGTCGCAGCGGCAACCTGGGACCGGGTCCCCATGCTGGCGATCTCCGGCCAGATCGAGACCAGCCGCGAGCAGCTCTTCACCCACCAGGTCGTCGACCACAAGCTGTTGTTCTCCCCGGTCGCCAAGTGGGCCGGCCGGATCGAGGCCAGCGCGGCCGGCGGCATCATGCGCAAGGCGCTGGCCCTGGCCGTCGCGGAACGTCCGGGCGCCGTCCACCTCACCGGGGCGGCCGACACCTTCAAGGCGCCGGCGCGGGACGCCGAGGTCGCCCTCCCGCCGCTGGGCGCCGCCGTGGAGACCGTCCAGGTGCGCTACGCCCCGGGCTCCCACCCCGGCGGCCGCGCCGATCCGGTGGAGCGGCTGCGGCGCGCGCGGCGCCCGGTGGTGCTCGCCGGCATCGCGGCGACCCGCTGCGACGCCTCCGGGGCGCTGGTCCGCCTGGCCGAGACCGCGGGCGTCCCCGTGGTGGTGGCGCCGATGTCGAAGGGCGTGTTCCCGGAGGACCATCCGTACTTCGCCGGCGTGCTCGACATGGCCTGCAACCAGGTGCTGTGGGACTTCCTCGCCGGCAGCGACCTGCTGGTCAGCGCCGGGTTCGACCCGGTCGAGCTGCTTCGGCCCTGGCCGCTGACCATGCCGGTCCTCCACGTCGACACCACGCCGAACGTCGACCAGATCTACTTCAGCGACTGCGAGGTGGTCGGCGACGTCGCCGCCAGCCTCGACTGGCTCACTGGCGCCTGGCACGGCGAGCCCCGCTGGACCGAGCGGGAGGTCGCCGCGCACCGCGACCGCCTCCGCACGGCCTACTACGCCGGGCGGGTCGAGGGCCGCCTCAATCCGACCGACGTCGTCGACGTCATGCGCGCGGCCACCTC
>DASWDC010000119.1:0-3727 GCA_036395655.1 Actinomycetota bacterium
GCCCGCAGGCTCGCACCCCTCTCCGCCGTGGCCCTCGTCGTCCTGCTGGTCGTGCTGTTCACCGCCGGTCCGGTGACCGCCAACGTCGCGCTCACCCTGGTGAGCACCGATCCCTTCACCAACACCACCAGCCAGCACCAGACCGAGGTCGAGCCGGACACGTTCGTGAACGGCTCCACGATCGTGTCGGCCTTCCAGGTGGGCCGCTTCTTCGACGGCGGCTCCTCCGACATCGGCTTCGCCACCTCGACCAACGGAGGCGCCAGCTGGACCAACGGGTTCCTGCCCGGGATCACCAAGTTCCAGGGTGGCGGCACCTTCGACCGCACCAGCGACCCCGCGGTCGCCTTCGACGCGGCACACAACGTCTGGATGATCTCCTCGCTGGGGATCACTGAGAGCGGCGGGGTCCGCGCGATCGCCGTGCTCACCAGCCGCTCCACCGACGGCGGCCTCACCTGGTCCAACCCGGTGACCACCGCCACCGGCACCAACCTCGACAAGAACTGGATCGTCTGCGACAACACCGCGTCGAGCCCGTTCTTCGGCCACTGCTACACCGAATTCGACGACCCCAACGACAGCGACCGCCTCAAGATGAGCACCTCCACCAACGGTGGGACCGCCTGGGGCGCGGCGCTCAACACCGGCGACAACGCGACCGGCCTCGGCGGCCAGCCGGTGGTACGCCCCAACGGCACCGTGATCGTCCCCTACGCCAACGCCGGCGAGACCCAGATCCGCTCCTTCCGCTCGGTCGACGGCGGCGCGAGCTGGCGCAGCACCGTGCCGGTGTCAGCCGTGACCCGCCACACCGTCGCGGGCGGCCTGCGCACCGGCCCGCTGCCGTCGGCCGAGATCGACAGTGCCGGCACGGTCTACGTGGTCTGGCAGGACGCCCGCTTCGTCTCTGGCGGCACCCGCAACGACATCGTCATGAGCAAGTCGACCAGCGAGACCACCTGGGGTCCGGTCACCCGCGTCACCAGCGACGGCGCCGACCACTTCATCCCCGGGATCGGGGTCGACAAGAGCACCGCGGGCGCGACCGCCCGGGTCGCCATCACCTACTACGACTACACCACCCCGAGCTGCATGGCGCCCAACTGCCAGCTCAATGTCGCCTCGGTGACCTCGACCAACGGCGGCAGCACCTGGTCCGCGCCGCTGCAGCTCGCCGGCCCGATGACGCTGAGCTGGCTGGCCAACACCAACCAGGGCCGCATGGTCGGCGACTACGTCTCCACCTCGATCCCGTCAGGCGCCAACGCCTTCTCGGTCTTCGCCGTGGCGACCGCCCCGACCGGCACCACCTTCCACGAGAACATGGACGTCCCGACCGGCGGCGTCCCGGTCACCGGCGGGGCGATCCGCGCCGCTAGGACGCCTCGGTTCCGAGGAGCGGGAGGCGGCGGTGCGCCAGCTGCTCCAGGAGCCGCTCGGCCTCCGCTCTTGTCGCGGTGACGTTGGCGAGCTTGACGTGCTCGTAGCCGCGGATGCGGTCGGGCAGGTCGGCGAGTGCGGCCACCAGGTCGTGGTTGTCCGGGCGCAGGCGCTCCAGCGCCCGGGCGACCACATCCTGGTACCAGATCCTGGTACCAGCTGATCAGCTCGCGTTCGGTGCGGCGCAACTTGGTGTAGCCGAACGGGTCGAAGGGCGTGCCGCGGAGGCGGCGCAGGGCCCGTAGCGCCCGGAACGTGGGGCGGGCCGCCGCCGGGCTGAGCGACAGCTTGCGGTCCAGGCCGAGGGCGCGCAGCACCGGCGGGTGCAGCTGGTAGCGCACCTGCCGGGGGTTCGCGAAGGTTGCCCGCACGCCGGCGTCGAGGGCGGGCTGCAGGTACAGGCGCGCGACCTCGTACTCGTCCTTGTAGGCGAGCAGCTTGTAGAGGTTGCGGATGACCGCGTGGGTGACCTCGTGGCGCTCCGGGCCCACGGCCCGCTCCCGCGCGTCGGCCGCCAGGACCGCGTCCAGGTAGCGACCCGCGTAGGCGGGGCTCTGGTAGTTGGCGAGGTCGGCAAGCCGAGTGGCCAGCAGCTCCCGGGAGGTCTCGTCGAGCCTGGCGGTGGCGGCTCGGTCGCGCAGCCGCTCGACCGCCGCCCGCCCTCCCTTCGAAAGACCGGCGAGGGCGATCTGCTCCGGGGTGCCGGCCGGGTTCGGCGGCCGATCGGCCGCGGCGCGGACCGCCTCCTGGTCGGCGACCCAGGCGCGGCCGTGGCGGAATGCCTGGAGGTTGGCCTCGACGCCGACGCCGTTCATGGTGATCGCCTGCTCGATGCTGGCGGCGCTGATCGGCAGCCGCCCCGCCTGCCACGCGGCGCCGAGGACGATCATGTTGGTCATCATGAAGTCGCCGAACAGCGACTCGGCCAGCTCGCGGGCGGGGACGGCGACGGTCCGGTCGGGGCGGGTGTGGCGGGCGAGCATCGCCAGCATGCCGTCCACGTCGGGGACCGCCCAGACGTCGCGGACCATCTCGCCGGTGGGGAACAGGGTCGAGTTGACCACCGCGGCGGTCCGCGCCGGGTCGGCCCGGTCCAGGTTCTCCGGCGAGACGGTGGCGACCAGGTCCAGGCCGAGGATCACGTCGGCCTGGCCGAGGCCGACCTTGGAGGCCGGCAGCGGCGTGCCCGCCGGGGCGACGATCAGGCTGGAAAGCACCGGACCCCACTTCTGGGCCGCGCCGGTCTGGTCGAAGCTGGCAACCTCCAGGCCGTCCAGGGTCGCGGCCACCGCGAGGATCGCGTTGGCGGTGAGCACTCCGGTCCCGCCGACGCCGGGCGCGTAGAGGCGGTAGGGGCCCGCCAGCGCGACCCGCTCCGGCTCCGGCAGCGCGGCCGGGTCCAGGGCCGGGGCCGTGCGGCGGGTGTAGCCGGTGCCGGGGGCGACGTCCACGGTGACGAAGGAGGGGCAGTCGCCCTGCAGGCAGGTGTAGTCCTGGTTGCAGGTCGAGGTGTGGATCTGGGTCTTGGGGCCGAACTCGGTGTCCACCTTCTGCAGCGACATGCAGTTGGAGACCCGGCCGCAGTCGCCGCAGTTCTCGCAGACCCGCTCGTTGATCATGACGTAGCGGTCGGGGCGCTCCAGCGTGCCGCGCTTCTGCTGGCGGCGGCGCTCGTTGGCGCACGACTCGTCGTAGAGCATCACGGTCACCCCGGTCAGGGCGGCCAGCTCGCGCTGGACGGCGACCACGTCCCGGGCGGGGCGCACCTGGACCGGGGAGGGCAGGCCAAGTTTCGTGTAGCGGCCGGGCTCCTTGGTGACCAGGGCGACGCGGGCGACGCCCTCCAGCGCCAGCAGCCGCGCCAGCTCCGGTACCGAGCGGGCGCCAGGGGCGGCCTGGGCGCCGGTGTTGGCGACCGCGCCGTTGTAGAGCAGCTTGAAGGTGATGTTCACGCCGGCCGCGACACAGGCGCGGATGTTGTCGTAGCTGGAGTGCCACAGCGACCCGTCGCCCACGTTCTGGAACATGTGCGGCTTGTCGGTGAAGGGCGCCAGCCCGATCCACGGCAGGCCCTCGCCGCCGTACTGGGTCATCGCCTCGACGCGCCGCTCCGGCTGCTCCATCACCGACGCGAAGCTGTGACAGCCCGGGCTGCCCCAGGCGATCTCCCCCTCGGGCAGGCGGGTCGAGTGGGAGTGGGGGCAGCCCGAGCAGTAGTTCGGCGTGCGCCGCACGATCGCCTGGTAGCGCCGGCCCCGGACGCCCTCGATCTGGCCCAGGCGCG
>DASWDC010000120.1:0-2681 GCA_036395655.1 Actinomycetota bacterium
CTGCAGCCCCGAGGTCGCCACCCGGGCACTGGCCACCGGCACCTACATGGCGCAGGAGCTGCGCCGCTACTGGGCGTTCGCCGCCACCCTCGCGCTCGGCACCGGGATCGGCCCGGCGCACCCGCCGGTCGCCGAGGTCGCCGCTGGCCTCGCCCGCGACCTGCCGGCGACCGTGATACATCTCCCGAACCAGCCGGGGCCCCGCCTCGCGGAGCTCCTCGAGGAGGCCAAGACGTGGACGTGACGGTCCTGACCACCGACCACAGCGAGCGCGAGCCACGGCCCGGAGCGCGGGTCTTCGCCTCCGGCGACGCGCCCGCCAACCCGGCGGTGCTGCGGCTGCTCGGCGACAAGCTCGCCGGCGCCGACCTCGCCACCGGCCCGGTGGTGCTGCCTGACTTCCACCACAAGTCGTCGATGGAGATGCCCTCCAGCATCGCCGTGGCGACCCGGGGCACGATCCGCCCCACCCTGACCAGCTCCTCGGTCAACTGCGGCATGGCGCTGCTCGCCTTCGACGCCGAGGTCCCCAGTGACGCGGCGATCACCCGCTTCTACGACAAGGTCCTGGAGCGCTTCCCGCACCCGGCCACCCGCCGCCGCGACCTGAGCGGCCACGAGGTCATCCGCGCCGCCGAGGAGGGCGGTGACTTCGCCGCCGAACGCTGGGGCGTCGACCCCGCCAACCTCACCCGGATGGAGAAGGACGGCCGCATCGACCTGGCCCGCCACGGCGGCGCCGCCCGGCTCCGCAAGGAGCTGCCATGGCTGGTGGTGCAGTTCGCGCGGATGCGCTTTGGCACCATCGGCCCCAGCAACCACTTCGTCGAGCTGCAGCGCGTCGAGGAGGTCTTCGACCAGCGCACCGCCGAGGCGTTCGGCGTCAGGGAAGGCCAGCTCACCCTGCAGTACCACGGCGGCGGTGGGGTGCTCGCCGGGCAGCTCGGCCGGCTGTTCGGCCGCCGCGAGAAGATCTCCCGCCCGGTCAAGGCCGAGATGGCGGTCACCAAGCCGCTGTACCACCTCGCCTCGGCGCGGTCGCTGGCCGAGTTCAGGCTGCGCCGCGCCCTCTACTTCTCAGACGGCTGCCCGCCGGTCGACGCCGACGGGCCCGAAGGCGCCCGGCTGCTGCTCGCCCAGGCCGCCGCGATGAACTACGGCTTCGCCTTCCGGCTGGCCACCTACGCGTCCCTGCAGGAGTTCGCCGCGCAGGTCTTCGGCGCCCGCGACAGCCACCTGGTGGTCGACTCGCCCCACAACTCCATCTACGAGGAGGAGCTGGACGGCGAGCGGGTCATCCTGCACCGTCACAACTCCTGCCAGGCCTACCCGGCCAGCCGCATGGCCGGCCACCCGGTGTTCGGCACCACCGGCCAGGCGATCCTGCTGCCCGGCACCAACAAGACCTCCTCCTACCTGTGCGCCGCCGAGGAGGGCGCCGGCGCGAGCCTGTGGTCGGCCTGCCACGGCGCGGGCACGATGATCGACGACTTCGTCGCCCGCGGCCGCTCCGGCCCCGACCCGAAGGGGCACACCACCCTGCGGTTCACCTACAAGGGCGACGCGCCCGCGGTCGTGCCCCACCTGGACGACAACGGCGTCAACGAGGCGCTCGACATCCTGCGGGTCCACGGCATCGCCCGCCCGGTCGCGCGCCTGCGGCCGCTCGCGGTGCTCAACTAGGGATCCACGGAGAGGCAGGGAGCGCGGAGTGCGCCGGACGGTCACCGACACCACCGCCTCGACCGGGCGGGTCGTCGCCCGCAACACCGGGGCGCAGGTGGTCTGCTTCGGCGCCCGGGTGATCGCCGGGCTGCTGGCCGTCGTCCTGGTCGCCCGGCAGGGCGGCCCGCACGAGCTCGGCGTGTTCCAGTTCGGGCTGACCCTGTCGCAGATGTTCGGCTTCGCCATCGGGCTCGGGCTGCCGAACCTGCTCACCCGCGAGATCGCCCGCGACCCGGAGCACAGCCGCGACTGGGTCGGGCTCGGCGTGTTCGTGGCGCTGTCGGCCGGGACGATCGTGACCGCGCTGCTCACCATCGGGATGCGGTTCAGCGGCCGGCCGCACGAGATGGTCGTGTCGGTGTCCCTGGCGGCGGTGGCGCTCTGCTTCGACACCGCCGGACGGCTCGAGTTCGCCGCCTTCGAGGGCTGGCAGCGGATGTGGCTGGAGGCCGGCGCGACCTGCCTGCAGGAGGCCGCCTTCATCGCCGGCACCATCACGATGCTGGCGACCGGGCACGGCGCCGCCGGCGTGATGGTCGCCTACCTGCTCAGCCGCGTGCTCGGCGCCTTCGCCGGCTGGGTGATCGCCAGCTGGTACCTCCACGGCCCGGTCGCGCCCCGCCCGCCGCTTGCGTTCCTGCGTCGCACGCTGCGGGTGACCGTCCCGTTCGCGCTCGACGACGCGATGTCGCTGACCTACATCCGCATCGACGCGGTGCTGCTCGGGTTCATCAAGGGCGCCGACGCGGTCGGCCTTTACCAGGCGGCCACCAACCTGGTCCTGTACCTGAACATCCTCGCCCGGATGCTCAACACCGCCCTCTACCCGCGGATGAGCAAGGCCTGGCCCGACCCGGCGCGGCTGGGCCGCTGGCGGGATCTGTCGCTGCGGACCCTCGGGCTGATCTCGCTGCCGGCCATGGTCGGGTCGTTCCTGCTCGCCCACCAGATCTTCC
>DASWDC010000121.1:0-5786 GCA_036395655.1 Actinomycetota bacterium
GCGGCGATGCGGAGCAGCTCCCGGCTGGCGGGGGCGTCGGGGTCGGAGACCACCAGCGGCTTGCCGGCGTCGGCGCCCTCGCGCAGACGCAGGTCGATCGGGATCTGGCCGAGCAGCTTGGTGTCGAGGTCGCGGGCCAGCTCCTCGCCGCCGCCGCTGCCGAAGATCAGGTGGCGTTCCTCGCAGCCCGGGCAGACGAACCAGCTCATGTTCTCGACCACGCCGGCGATCTTCATCTGGTTCTGCTGGGCGAATTTGCCGGCCAGGACCGCGACCCGCTCCGCCGCCTCCTGCGGGGTCGTGACCAGCAGCATCTCGGCGCCGGGGAGCATCTGCGCCAGCGAGATCGACACGTCGCCGGTGCCGGGCGGCAGGTCGGCGAGCACATAGTCCAGCTCGCCCCAGTAGACGTCGGTGAGGAACTGCTGGATGGCGCGGTGCAGCATCGGCCCGCGCCACATCACCGGCTTGCCCGGCTCAATGAAGAACCCGATCGAGATGACCCGCACGCCGTAGGCCTCCAGCGGCATGATCATCCCGTTGAAACCGACCGGCCGGCCGGTCGCGCCGAGCATCCGCGGCACCGAGAACCCGTAGATGTCGCAGTCCACCACGGCGACGCGGTGGCCCTGCGCGGCCAGCGCCGCGGCCAGGTTGACGGTGACCGACGACTTGCCGACGCCGCCCTTGCCGGAGGCGACCGCCAGCACCCGGGTGGTGGACGCCTCGCCCCAGAAGCTGATCTGCTTCTGCGGCTGCGCTTGGCCGCCGCGGAGCCGGCCGACCAGCGCCTGGCGCTGCTCGTCGGTCATGGTGCCGATGCCGACGGCGACCCGCTCCACCCCGGGGAGGGGCTGGACCGCGTTGGTGACGTCGCGGGTGATGCGGTCGCGCAGGGGGCACCCGGCGATGGTCAGCAGGACCTCGACGGTGACCACGCCGCCGTCGATCGACACGTCTTTCACCATGTCGAGCTCGGTGATGGGCTTGTGGATCTCCGGGTCCATCACCTGCCCGAGAGCGGTGATGACCTCCTCACGGGTGACCATCGGGAAGTTTCACCTCACAGGGCGCCGCAGCGGCGCCGAACAGATCAAGACAGATCAAGAAGGGGCGCACCCCTACACTACCTGCGAGTGTAGCAACCGCACGCTCCCCGCCGAGCGGTGGGGGAGGAGGCACCGACCGTGGCAGAGTACGACGCGATCGTCGCTGGTAGCGGGCCCAACGGGCTGGCCGCCGCGCTGCGGCTGGCCGAGGCCGGCTGGACCGTCTGCGTGCTTGAGGCCTCAGACCGGATCGGCGGCGGCGCCGCCACCATCGAGTCCACCCTGCCCGGCTTCAAGCACGACTTCGGCGCGGCGTTCTTTCCCATGGCGGCGATCTCGCCCGCCCTGGGCGACCGCGACCTCGCCCCCTACGGCCTGCGGCTGCTGCACGCGCCGCTGGCGGCGGCGCACCCGTTCCCCGGCAACCGGGCGGTCGCCCTCGGCGGCGACGTGGAGGAGACCGCCGCCTCCCTCGACAAGGCCCACCTCGGCGACGGCGCCGCCTGGATCGACCTCGACCGCGACTACGGCGACGCCCTGGAGGCGTTCCTGCGGGCCCAGATGGTCCGCTGGCCGCTGGCGGAGGCCCTGCGGCTGGCCGGCGCCCTCGGCGTCCTGCCCATCGGGGGGTCCCGCGGCCACCATGGAACAGGCTCTGGGTCCTTCCGGCCGCGGGACCGTGCCCCCCGAACCCCCCCCGTCGGCCGGGCGACCGGATTCGCCCGCATGCTGCTGCAGGGTGCCGCCACGGTCGCGGAGCGGTTCGAGTCGGATGAGGCCCGCGCGTTCCTGGTGGGGCCGGCGATGCACGCCGACCTGGAGCCGGAGATGCCCGGGTCCGGCGTGTACGCGCTGGTCCTCGGGCTGCTCGGGCAGCGCTACGGCATGCCGGTGGCCGAGGGCGGCTCCGGGGCGGTCAGCGCCGCACTCGCCGCCCGGTTCCGGGAGCTGGGCGGGACCATCCTGACCGGCCAGCGGATCGACCGGATCGTGGTGGAGGGCGGGCGGGTGCTCGGGGTCGAGGCGGGCGACGCCGCGTTCGCCGCCGGCCGGGCGGTGGTGGCCGCACTCGACCCGCGCCAGGTGATCGCGCTGGCCGGGCCGGACGTGTTCCCGGTGGGCGCGGTCGCGCAGATCCGTTCGTTCCGGCCGGGCCTTGGCACCTTCAAGGTCGACTGGGCGCTCGACGGGCCGGTGCCCTGGTCGGCCGAGGAGTGCCGCCGCGCCGCCGTGGTCCACGTCGGCGACACCGTCACCGCGATGAGCCGCTCGGCCTGGGAGGCCAGCCACGGCCTGCTGCCGGCCCGGCCGACCCTGATCCTCGGCCAGCAGTCGCTCGCCGACCCGAGCCGCGCCCCCGCCGGCAAGCACACCCTGTGGGGCTACGCCCACGTCCCCGCCCGCCCATCCGGCGACGCGGCCCGCCCACGAGCCAAGGGCGACTGGGAGCGCTCCGCCGACCCGTTCCTCGACCGGGTCGAGGCCGCCATCGAGGCCCACGCCCCCGGCTTCCGCGAGCTGGTCCTCGCCCGCAAGGTCTGGACTCCGGCCGACCTGGAGGCCGCCGACGCCAACCTGACCGGCGGCGACATCGCCGGCGGTTCCTTCGCCGTCGACCAGCAGCTCATCTTCCGCCCCGGCCCCTCCTGGTGGCGCTGGGGCACTCCCGTCAAGGGCCTCTACCTCGCCAGCGCCGCCGTCCCCCCAGGCGCGGGCGTCCACGGCGCCTGCGGCGACCAGGCCGCCCTCCAGGCCCTCGCCGACCAGCGCCGCCCCCGCCTGCTGGCGACCGGCGCGGCGGCGGGCGCCGCGCTGCTCATGGCAAGATCCGCCCGCTCGCGCTCCCGCCGAAGGCGAGCTTCCAAGCCGTGAAGGGAGAGGGCGTGGCGGGGCGCGTCAGGACCGCCACCACCTGCGCTTGCGGTGCTCCCGAGCAGGGCCGTACCAGGCGATCCGCTTGCGGCGCATGCGCCACAGCCACAGCCAGTGCAGCGGCATCAGCCAGCGGACGCGCCGAGGCATGGGGAACTGGGCCTCCACGTCCTTGACTTCCACGCCTGGCGGCGGGGTGAACTGGAACAGGTCGTCATCGAGCGGCTCACCGATGATCAGGTCGTGCAGGCCCTGGATGGAGAACGGCTCGCCTTCGAAGATGCTGGTCAGCTCCAACAGCAGACCGGTCTCCGCGTCGATGCTGGCGCGGATCTCCTCTGCGCCGAGCCGGTGGTGGTCACCGGCGCGCTGGATCGGCCGTGGGAGGCCCGTGAGGGTGATCGCCGGGCGTTCTTCGTGGGTCGTTCGACCAGTGACGGTGAGCTGGTAGGCGGCGGCCAACCAGGACGGGTCGAGGAACTCGTCGAGCTGCGGTTCCCCCCTTGAGGTGTCCTGGTACACCGCCTCGCTCTGCCCCGGGAAGTAGGACCAGCTTCGCGTCCCGTCGCGGATGTGAAGCGACTTCGGGGGGCCGTATGGCGTGTTGCCCCCCTGTTCGCTGCGGTACTTGTCGGGAGACCGGTAGCGGAAGGTGAGCTGGTACTCCTGGCGCCTGTGCGGGGGAGGGCCGGGACGGGAGGCGCTCATCGATGCCATGCTGAACCCCTGGTTGCCCGACTCGGAGGCCGCTCGCTCGAAGGCGGCGTGCTGGCGATCCATGTCGACCCAGTGGCGCATCGTGGCCGAGAGCGTGCTGATCCCGCTCCCGCCCCGGTGCAGCAGCTCCAGGACCTCGCTCAGCTCAGTCATGGCGAAACAGTAGGCGGTGACGGGCGCGCCGTACAGGACTTTTCACCCCAGGGAGGTCCCGTGCAGCGGCCCGCCACCGCCTACCCGCTCAGCGGGTTCGCGCAGGCTCAGGCCATTGCCCTAGGCCATGCCGACGTTCTGGGCGCCGCCGGCGCCGAAGCTGACCGTGACGGTGCGCTCCTCGGTGCCTCGGACCAGGCCGAGGGTGAGGGTGGCGTCGGCGGCGAGGCCGTCGAGCACCCCGTAGAGGTCGTCGATCTCGGTGACCGGGCGGCCGCCGGCGGTGACGATCAGGTCGCCGCCCTGGATGCCGGCGCGGTCGGCGGGGCTGCCCTCCTCGACCACGCGGACCAGCAGGCCGTCGCGGTCGGGGAGGCCGACGGCGCGGCGCAGGCGCCTGGCGACCCGGGCGGGCGCCAGGCCGATGCCGAGGTGCGGCGGGCCGGTGGACTCGCCACGGGCGAGCGCGTCGATCCGGCGGCGCAGCTCCGCGTCGGCGGGAAGCGCCAGGTAGAAGCCGTCCCCGAGCCGGTTGGTGTTGAGGCCGAGCAGCGCGCCGGCAGCGTTCACGATCGGCCCGCCGGAGGAGCCGCGGGCGAGCGGGGCGGTGTGCTCGACGCTGCCGGCGATGCGGCGCCCGCGCGGGCCCCGGAACGCCCGGTCGACCGCCGAGACCAGCCCGAAGGTGACCCGCTGGCGGCCACCAGGATTGGCCAGGGCGAACACCGCCGCGCCGACCCCGGCGGGCGTCTCGGCCCAGGTGATCGGGGCCGCACCCTCGGTGTCGACCGCGACCACCGCGAGGTCGCCGTCGACGTCGATCCCGCGGATCTGCCCGACGGCGCTGCGGCCGCCCGCGAAGACGGCGGTGACCTCGTCCCCGCGGATGTTGTGGGCGTTGGTCACTACCAGCCCGTCGGCGAAGACCACCCCCGACCCCCGGCCGGACCCTCGGCCGATGCCGACCACCGACCCGCCGACCTGGGTCGCGACCTGGGCGACCGCCTGCACGATCTCGTCGAGTCCACTCATCCTGCGCCTCCCGAGAGGGGTAACTAGCAGATTGCAAGTTACTACTCTCTCGTCGAGCATGGCAAGAATTCCGTACGATATGCGGTATGCCAACAGCGGAAACACCCCAGCGCCCCGACGCCGGGCAGCCCGACGCCGGGCTCGCCGAAGCCGTCGCCCTGGTCGGCGACCGCTGGACGCTGCTGATCGTGCAGGCCCTGCTCGGCGGGTCGCGGCGCTTCAACGACCTGCTCGCGGACGTGCCCGGGATCGCGTCGAACATCCTTGCCCAGCGCCTCAAGGACCTGGAGCGCGCCGCGCTGGTGGTCAGCCAGCGCTACTCCGAGCGGCCGCCCCGCTTCGCCTACCAGCTCACCGCCGTCGGCCAGGAGCTGGCGGGCGCCCTGCGGCTGCTCGCCCAGTGGGGCGCCCAGCGCTCCGGCGAGGGCGACAGCCTGCGCCACCTGGAGTGCGGCACCCCGATGGAGGCCCGCTGGTACTGCCCGACCTGCGCTCGCGTGGTCGCCGACAATGAGGCGGGAGACCTGCGCTTCGCGTAGTCGAGGGGGAATGGCGAACCGTTCAGGAGGCGTGATGAAGCTCGGGTTTGCGCTGCCGCACTACGACTTCTCGTTCCCTGAAGGGCGTGCCGCCGGGCCGGTCGCCTTCCAGCGGGTGGCCGGCTACGCGGAGCGGGCCGAGGCGCTCGGGTTCGCGCAGCTGTGGGTCTCCGACCACTTCTGGACGGATCTGGCGCGCTACGGCGGGCCGTCCGGCCGCCAGGGCACCCTGGAGTGCTGGACCACGCTCGCGGGGCTGGCGATGCGGACCAGCAGGGTGCGCCTGGGGAGCCTGGTGCTGGCCGCCGGGTTCCGGCCGCCGAGCCTGCTCGCCAAGATGGTCGCCACCCTCGACCAGCTTGCGGGCGGCCGGCTCGACGTCGGCCTCGGCGCCGGCTGGAACCAGGACGAGTTCGTCGAGAGC
>DASWDC010000122.1:0-2154 GCA_036395655.1 Actinomycetota bacterium
CAGCTGGCGCCACCACCCCGCCCTGGCCCTCCCGGACGCCGCGGACAGCACCCTCAGCGGCCTGCTCGCGGCCACCGAACGCCGCGACGACCCCGCCGCCAGCGACCAGATCCTCGCCGCCCTCGCCCAGCTCGCCCGCGGCAACCCCGACGACGCCACCCATGACCCGCTGGCCGCCCGCACGCTGCTGCAGACGCTGCCGCCCGGCGCCAAAGCCCTCGCCCGCCGCCTCCGCTGGCTCGGCGACCCCCAGGAACGCGCCGCCGCCGTCACCGCCACCCTCTACGAGCAGATCCGCACCTACCCCATCCAGCGCCGCCCCGCCCGCATCGCCGCCAACCTGCTCGCCGACACCCACCAGCGGCTGCTCCGCCGCGCCGGCTCCAGCTCCAGCTCCAGCTCCAGCAGCGCCCCGCACCGCCGCCAGGTCCAGGTAGGCGGCGGCACCGTGGCCGTGCCGGTGGTGTCGCTGGACGAGCTGGCCGCCCACGGCGACGCCATGCTGCCCCTACCAGCCCCCAGCCAGCCCTGCCCGGCCGAGGAGCTGCTGGCGCTCCTGGCCTGGGCGGTCCGCGGCGGCTGGCTCACCCCCGCCCAGGCCGCCCTGATCGGCCAGAGCCGCATCGCCGACATCCCCGCCGAGGAACTGGGCGCCCTGGCCGGGCTCGGCGCCCACAGCCTGCGGCGCCGCCGCCAGCGCGCCGAGCAGGCCCTCAGGCACGCGGCGACCGCGTCCGCCCTCTCCCCGGAGGACCTTGCGCGGCTGGCGCCGCAACTGGCGTGTCGCGTCCCGGCCACGATCTGCGCATAGCCAAAGTAGACGCCCACCACCACAAGCAACGCAGCGATCAGCATCCACCCACAGCAGGGTGGGCGTCGGGGCCAGGCCGGCAGCGGCGGACCGGAAACGTGCCCGGCCTGGCCCCCTCCAATTCCCTTCGAGCGGTGCGGCGCTGTCAGCCGGTGACGAGCTTGGCGACGTCGGCCTGCTTGGAGCGGACCGCCTCGGCGGCGTCGCGGAGGTTGGCCACCTCGGCGTCGGTGAGCGGCAGCTCGACGATCTCCTCGACGCCGGCACGGCCGAGGCGGGCGGGGACGCCGAGGTAGACGCCGTCGATGCCGTACTCGCCGTTGACCCAGGCGCAGACCGGCATGAGCGCCTTGGAGTCGGTGAGGACGGCCTCGACCATGGCGGTGGCGGCGCTGGAGGGGGCGTAGTACGCGGAACCCGACTTGAGCAGGGCGACCACCTCGGCGCCGCCGTCGCGGGTGCGCTGCACCAGCCGCTCGACGGTGGCGGGGTCGGCCAGCTCGGTGAGCGGCTTGCCGTCGACGGTGACCTGGCTCGGGACCGGGACCATGGTGTCGCCGTGGGAGCCGAGGGTGATCGCCTCGACGCCGCTCGGGCTGGTGCCCAGCTCCTCGGCGACGAAGTGCTTGAGGCGGGCGGTGTCGAGCATGCCGGCCTGGCCCATGACCCGCTGGTGCGGGAGGCCGGAGACCTGCGCGGCCAGCGCGGTCATCTCGTCGAGCGGGTTGGAGACCACGATCAGGATCGTGTCGGGTGAGCGCTCGACCAGCTTGCGGGTGACCTCCCCGACGATCCTGGCGTTGGTCTCCAGCAGGTCCATGCGGCTCATGCCGGGCTTGCGGGGCAGGCCGGCGGTGATCACGCAGACGTCGGAGCCGGCGGTCTCCTCGTAGCCGTTGGTGCCGACGATCCGGGTCTCGAAGTGCTCGATCGAGCGGGCCTGCGTCATGTCGAGGGCGAGGCCCTGGGGCAGCCCCTCGACGATGTCGGTCATCACGACCTCGTCGCAGAGGTCCTTCTCGGCGATCCGCTGCGCGGTGGTGGAGCCGTACTTGCCGGCCCCGACGACGGTGACCTTCATACCCCTTCCTCCATCCTGGCGATGACCGCGTCCGCGACCTGGCTGGTGCCGACGGCGCTGGGGTCGTCGCGGCGCGGCTTCATGTCGTAGGTGACGTCCCTGCCCTCGGCGATCACGGCCGCCAGGGCGCGCTCCAGCCGGTCGGCGGCGGCGCTCTCGCCGAGGTGGCGCAGCATCAGCATGCCGGAGAGCATCATCGCCATCGGGTTGACCTTGTTCTGCCCCTTGTACTTGGGGGCGGAACCATGGGTGGCCTCGAACA
>DASWDC010000123.1:0-4036 GCA_036395655.1 Actinomycetota bacterium
GACGGCCGCATGACCGTGCGGCGGCGGCGGTTCGCCCCGGACGACCTCGACGGGATGTTCCTGTGCGTGGCTGCCTCACCCGACCCGGTGGAGCGGGCAGCGATCCATCGGGAGGCCCGGGCGCGGCAGGTGCTCGTCAACGTGATGGACGACCCGGCGCACTGCGACTTCGCCGCGCCGGCGGTGGTACGGCGCGGCGACCTGGCGATCGCGGTCTCGACCGGGGGGCGCTCCCCGGCGCTGGCGAGCCGCCTGCGGGAGCAGCTGGAGGGACGCTACGGGCCCGAGTGGGCGGCGCTGCTCGACCTGCTCGCCGAGGTGAGAGCCCAGACGATCGCCGCGTTGCCGGACGTCGGCGAGCGGATCCGCCGCTGGCGTGGGGCGCTGCGCCTCGACGAGCTGGAGGCGCTGCTCCGCGACGGCCGCCAGGAGGAGGCGCGGCGCCGCCTGCTCGACCGCCTCACCGCCAGGGATGCCGATGGGGAGGGCGGCGGTGCCTGAGGCCAGGGCCGGGATCGTGTACCTGGTCGGCGCTGGACCTGGGGATCCGGGGCTGCTGACGCTGCGCGGCGCCGCGCTGCTGCGAGGTGCGGACGTGGTGGTCCACGACCGGCTCGCACCGCCCGAGCTGCTCGGCCTCGCCCCGGAGGGTGCGGAGGTCGTCGACGTGGGCAAGCGGCCCGGGGACGCCAGCCGCAGCCAGGAGGCCGTCAACAAGCTGCTGGTGGAGCGGGCTCTGCAGGGCAAGCTGGTGGTGCGGCTCAAGGGCGGCGACCCCTTCGTCTTCGGGCGCGGCGGCGAGGAGGCGCTGGCCTGCGCCGAGGCCGGCGTCCCCTTCGAGGTGGTCCCGGGGGTGAGCGCCGCGATCGCGGCGCCCGCCTACGCCGGGGTGCCGGTCACCCAGCGGGCGATGGCGGCGAGCTTCGCGGTGGTGACCGCGAGCCGGGCCGGTGGGATCAACCCGGACCTCAAGCGCGTCGCCACCGCCGTGGACACGCTGGTGCTGCTGATGGCCGCCGGGCGGCTGCGGGAGGTCTGCGAGGCGCTGATCGCGGCCGGACGGCCGGGTGACGACCCAGCGCTGGTGGTGCAGTGGGCCGCGACCCCGCGCCAGCGCTCCGTGTCGGGATCCCTTGCCGCGCTGCCCGACCTCGCCGCCGACGAGGGCCTCGGAGCGCCCGCCACGCTGGTGGTCGGGGCGGTCGCCAGCCTCGCCGAGCAGCTCCGCTGGTTCGGCAATTCCCCACAGATTTAGTCGAGAAATGGGGCGGTCAGGACCCAGCCAGCATTTCTTGACAGCTTGCCCCTCTCTCCGGCACGGTTTATGCGCGATGACTGTCCTCCTGCTGACACGCAACCGCGCCTTGGACCACGGGCACGTCGTTTGCTGCGCCTGTCGGCAGGCCCGGCGGTCCTGCCGCGCAACGTAGCGCAGCACCTCGCTCCCTCGACCGCCGGGCCTGACCGGTCCACCGCATTCGCTTGCGTTTCGCTACCGCTACCCGCGTGCCGAGAGGAGCCCCCACTGTGGCCGTCGTCGCCACTGAATGGTCACCCGCCGTCGCCCTGCCCCGCCTCCGCCCGTTCGAGATCGAAGCCGCCGCCGAGCGGCTCGAGTCGTGTTCGGCGCAGGAGGTGCTTGCCTGGGCGGTCGCCACCTTCGGGGACCATTTCGCGATCGTGACGTCGTTTCAGCGCGAGGGCATGGCGATCCTCGACATGGCGTTGCGGCTCGACCGGTCGGTTCGGGTGCTGACCATCGACACCGGGCGCCTGCCCGCCGAGACCTACGAGATGATCGACACGGTCCGCGCCCGCTACGGCGTCGAGGTCGAGGTGATCGCCCCTGACACCGCCAGCCTGGAGGCGATGCAGGGTCTCCACGGCCCCAACCTGTTCCGCCGCGACCGCTCGCTGCGGCGGCTCTGCTGCCACATCCGCAAGG
Source organism: Actinomycetota bacterium (assembly GCA_036395655.1). GTDB lineage: Bacteria > Actinomycetota > CALGFH01 > CALGFH01 > CALGFH01 > DASWDC01. The sequence continues at coordinate 1,946 of DASWDC010000123.1, forward strand.
TCGAACCGCTGGAGCGCGCCCTGGAGGGCCTGGGCGCCTGGGCGACCGGGCTGCGCCGCGACGGCGGCCTCGCCCGCGCCGGCATCGCCAAGGTCGAACTGGACGAGGCCCACGGCGGGATCGTGAAGCTGAACCCGCTGGCCGACTGGACCCGCGAGCGGGTCGTGGCCTACACCACTTCCAGGAACCTGCCGGAGCACCCCCTCTACGCCGAGGGCTACACCAGCATCGGCTGCGCCCCCTGCACCCGCCCGACCGCTGCCGGCGAGTCCGAACGCGCCGGCCGCTGGTGGTGGGAGGCCGACGAGCTGCGCGAATGCGGGCTGCACCACCGCAGCGCCTCGCAGCGCCTCGACCTGGCCCTCGCTGAGGTGCACACCCGGGCCGCCGCCGGCACCGCCACCGCCACCGCGACCACCAGGAGAACCGCATGACCAACCAGGTGGAGCAGGTCAAAGCCGCGCTCGACCCGATCGACCCCGAGGTCGAACAGCGCATCCGCCGCTACGCCCGCGACGGCTACCAGAGCATCGACCCCGAGGACCTCAAGGTCCGCTTCCGCTGGTGGGGGCTGTATACGCAGCGTCCCGAGGCGGCGGGCTACTTCATGATGCGCATCCGCGTCCCCGGCGGCGCGCTCACCGCTGAGCAACTGGACACCATCGGCTGGATCACCAGGCAGCGCACCCGCAACCTCGCCGACGTCACCGACCGGCAGAACATCCAGCTTCACTGGGTGGTGATCCAGGACGTCCCCAAGATCTGGGACACCCTCGCCACCGTCGGTCTGGCCACCAACCAGACCTGTGGCGACACCGTCCGCAACATCCTCGGCTGTCCCGTCGCCGGGGCCGACGCGAACGAGGTCTTCGACGCCACCCCGGACCTGCGCGCGGCGGAGGCGCGGCTGGCCCGCACCCAGGAGTTCTCCAACCTGCCGCGCAAGTACAAGCTGTCGATCACCGGCTGCGCCGACCACTGCGCCCTCCACGAGATCAACGACGGCGGCCTGGTCGGGGTCATCCATCCCGACGGGCGCGAGGGCTACGACGTCTACGTCGGCGGCGGGCTGTCCAGCTCGCCCCGGTTCGGCGAGCGGCTCGGCGTGTTCGTCCCCCGCGCCGAGGCGCCCCCGTTCCTGGTCGCGCTCACCTCGCTGTTCCGCGACCACGGCGGCCGCGACAAGCGCACCCGCGCGCGGCTGAAGTTCCTGGTGGCCGCCTGGGGTGTCGAGAAGCTCCGCGAGGTGCTGGAGGACGACTACCTCGGACATCCGCTGGAGGATGGCCCGCAGGCGTCCCCGTCGGCGAGCGTGCACCGCGACCACGTCGGCGTCCACCGCCAGAAGGACGGCCGCTTCTACGTCGGCGTCGCGCCGCTGGTCGGGCGGGTCTCCGGCGACCAGCTGATCGAGGTGGCCCGCATCGCCCGCGAGCTCGGCAGCGGCCAGGTGCGGCTCACCACCCAGCAGAAGCTCGTCGTGCTCGGCGTCCCGGGTGACAGCGTCGACGAGGCGGTGTCGCGGCTCAAGGCGATCGGCCTGCCGGCCGACCCGAGCCCGTTCCACCGGGGCGCGATCGCCTGCACCGGCATCCAGTTCTGCAAGCTCGCCCTGGTCGAGACCAAGCAGCGGGCCATGGACCTGGTCCAGGCGCTGGAGGCCCGCTACCCGGACTTCGACGGCAAGGTCCGCCTCAACGTCAACGGCTGCCCCAACTCCTGCGCCCGCTACCAGATCGCCGACCTCGGCCTGGCCGGCGGCGAGAGCGCCGGGGACGGCAACTACCAGCTGCACCTCGGCGGCGACCTCGGCGAGTTCAAAGCGCTTGGCCAGCGGGTCCGCGAGCGGGTCCTCGCCGACCACAGCGAGGCCTCCCTGACCAGCATCCTCGACGCCTACCTGGACGGGCGCCACGACGGCGAGTCGCTGCAGGCGTGGCTGCGGCGCCAGGCCCCCGAGACGCTGGCGGCCATCAGCAAGCCGGCGCTGGCCGGCAGCTGAGCCTTCACACCAGCCGCAGCCAATCCCGATCCGGGAGAGGGCCGGGCGCCCCCCGCGGGACCGTGTGGCTAGCGGCGTGCGCCTGGGCT
>DASWDC010000124.1:0-19174 GCA_036395655.1 Actinomycetota bacterium
TAAGCGTGCTGCAGCAGGGCCTGGCCGAACTCGTCGGAGAAGGCGGCGGTGATCTCGGCGGGTGAGAGGCCCTGGGCGGGGAGGTCCTGGCCGAGGTAGAAGTGGCTGCGGAGGGCGGCGCCCCAGGGGGTGTCGCGGACGATGTGGAGCAGGCGGCCGCCGATGATCGCGCCGGAGGGGTCGCGGTCGGGGGTGTGGCTCAGGCCGACGCGGCCCAGGACGGCGCCGCTGACCGCGCCGCTGGCACGGGCGGCGGCGTAGGCGCCGGCGTCGAAGAACTCGCTGGGCTCGCGGAACTGGATGGAGAGCTTCTCGGCGGGCAGGCCGGTGAACTCCTCGACGACCACGTGGATGGAGCCGATATGCGTGCCTTCCCTCGTCTCGGTCCAGTCGCTGAACTGGTGGTCGACCGGGTGCCACCAGATGTACTGCTGGGTGTCGGGGCGGAAGCGGAACCACCACTCGAACATCTCGCCGCTGCAGCCGTGCAGGTCGGTCCGGGCAGCGACGTGGAGGACCCCGTTGGGAAAGCGTTCGTAGCCGGTCTCGATCGGGAGTGGGGTGGGGTCGAGAAGGGCGCCGACCTCGGAAAGCTGCATGGATGTTGCCTCCTCTGCTATTGATGCTTGCCACGTGCTCGCGCGCAATGCGGGATGATACGTCCAAGTGGTGGAACTCCGGGAGGACCTATGAGCGTCGTCATCACGGTCGCGCCGACCGGCCCAATCGCGACCAAAGCCGACAACCCCTCGTTGCCGACCACGCCCGAGGAGATCGCCAAGGCCGCCGGGGATGCTTACAGCCTTGGTGCCTCCGTCGCCCACGTCCATCTCAGGGACGAGCAGGAGCGACCCACCGCCGACCTCCGTATCGGCCGCCGCGTGATGGACATGATCGCCGACCGGTGCCCGATCCTGGTCCAGCTTTCGACCGGGGTCGGCCTGTCAGTGCCGTTCGAGGAGCGCGAGCAGCTGGTCGAGCTGCGGCCCCGCATGGCGACGCTGAACCCCTGCTCGATGAGCTTCGGCGAGGGCGAGTTCCGCAACCCGCCCACCGGGGTCCGCCGCCTCGCCACCCGCATGCGGGAACTGGGCGTCAAGCCCGAGCTGGAGATCTACGACACCGGCCACCTGGACGCCTGCCTGCGACTGCGAGACGAGGGGCTGCTCGACGAGCCACTGCAGTTCAGCATCGTCCTCGGCGTCCGCGGCGGCATGGCCGCGACCCCCGAGAACCTGCTGACGATGGTCCGCCGCCTCCCAGAAGGAGCCATCTGGCAGGTGATCGCGGTCGGGCGGGCGAGCCTCCCGCTGACCGCGGTTGGCCTTGCAATCGGCGGCAACGCCCGCGCCGGGATGGAGGACACCATCCACCTCGCCAAGGGCAAGCTTACCGACGGCAACGACCCGCTGGTCCAGCGCGCCGTCGGCCTTGCTCACGACCTCGGCATGGAGGTGGCAGGCACCGATGGGACGGAGAAGCTGTTGCAGCTCCCCCGACCCATCGAGCCGGCCACCTCCTGACCGCTATGCGGTGGTGGTGAGGTCGTAGACGGTGGTGCCGCCGACGGTGGTGGATTTGAAGGTTTGTTGGACCCAGGAGGTGATTTGGCTGGAGGTGCTGGAGCCGCCCTGGCCGGAGCCGAGGCCGCTGCCGCCGATGAAGTAGTGGATCTTGCCTTGGGCGACGTATTGCTTGAATTGGGCCAGGGTGGGGGTTGGGTCGGTGCCGTTGAAGCCGCCGATGGCCATGATCGGTTCGCCGGCGGCGAGCTGGACGCCGGCGGCGGAGTTGGAGCCGACGGCAGCGGCGGTCCAGCGGTAGCCGCTGGCGCCCTGCTTCAGGAGCGCGACCAGCTGGCTGCTCGGGGTGCTGCCGTTGAGCAGGCTGCCGATGCCACCACGGCCACCCTGGCCCCCCGGGTTCGCGAAGTTGCCGGGGCCGCCGGTGGTGCCTTGGCCATTGGCGTTGCCCTGGCCGTTGCCGTTGGTGCCTCCGAAGGGGAAGCCGCCGGGGGCCTGGCCCTGGCCGTTGCCGAACTGACGGTTGGTGCCGAAGTTGCCGCCACCTCCGGGGCGGCCGCCGCCGAAGCCGAGGCGGCCGGCGCTGGCGGGGCCGACCGACGGGATCGCGCCGCTGTGGGGCTGTGCCGCGGTGGACATCGAGTAGGCGGCTGGGGCGGCGAGCGCGACGATCAGGCCGGCTGCCGCCACCGCCAGGGCTGCCCGGCGGGTGAAGCGAAGGCTCGGCATGGCGAGCAGCAGGGCGCCGACGGCGAGGCTGCCGAGCAGCACCACCGGGGCCAGCCACGGGAGCCAGCCGGAGACCCGCTCCAGCAGGGTGAACGACCACCAGCCGGTGGCGGCCAGGGAGGCGGCGAGCACCGCCCGCGCCACGAAGTGGGAGCGGTAGCGCCAGAAGAAGGCCGCGCCGATGCCGACGACCGCGCCGATCGCGGGTGCCAGCGCCACGGTGTAGTAGGGGTGGATGATGCCGGCGGCATAGCTGAAGGTCAGGCCGGTGACGACCAGCCAGCCGCCCCACAGCAGCAGGGCCGCGCGGGTTCGGTCGGCCCGGGGCGTGCGGCGGGTCAGCCACAGCCCGGCGCCGAGCAGGATCAGTGCCGCCGGGAGCAGCCAGGTGACCTCGCCGCCCATCTCGCTGAAGAGGCGGAACAGCCCGGTGGTCCCCCAGCGGCCGCCACCGCCGGCCCCGCCGCCACCGACACTGCCGGTCTCGTTGCCGGTGAGGCGGCCGAAGCCGTTGTAGCCGAAGGTCAGCTCAAGGATGCTGTTGTGCTGCGACCCGCCGATGTAGGGCCGGTCGGCGGCGGGGATCATCGCGACGATCGCCACCCACCAGCCGGCAGAGACGACCATGGCGACCCCGGCCATCAGCAGCTGGCCGATCCGCCGCCGCAGCGGCGTCGGGCCTGCCACCAGGTAGACCAGCGCGAAGGCGGGCACCACCAGCAGCGCCTGCAGCATCTTGGTGAGGTAGCCGAAGCCGACGCAGCTGGCGGCCAGCACCAGCCAGCTGGTGCGGCCGTTCTCGACCGCCCGCACCATCGCGTAGGCGCCGGCGACGAGCAGCAGGGTGAGCAGCGCGTCGGGGTTGTTGAAGCGGAACATCAGCACCGCGACCGGCGTCAGCGCCATGACCGCGCCGGCCAGCAGCGCGGCAGGGGCCGAGAACCAGCGCCGCACCGCGGCGTACAGGATCCCGACGGTGGCGACGCCTTCGAGGGCTTGGGGAACCAGCAGGCTCCAGGAGTTGACGCCGAAGATACGCGCCGAGATGTCCATGACCCACAGCGAGGCCGGGGTCTTGTCCACGGTGATGAAGTTGGACGAGTCGGAGGAACCGAAGAAGAACGCCTTCCAGCTCTTGCTCCCGGCCTGGACGGCGGCGGCGTAGAAGGTGTTGGCGTACCCGGAGGCGCCAAGCGACCACAGGTACAGCAGCGCGGTCGCGGCCAGCAGCGCCAGCAGCGCCGGGCGGACCCAGGGCTGGTCGCTCTCCCGCCCGCGCACCAGGCGCCGCAGCAGGCCGGTGCGCCTGGAGCCGCTGGCGGGAGCGGCACTCCCCCAGGCGGTCGGCTTGTCGATGGTGGTAGTCATGGGTGGATCCTTTGCATCGATGGAGTTGGCGGCGGAGTCAGTGGCGGCGGTGCTGTCGTTGTCGGTGTGGTTGGGAACACCCAGCTGCGGAACAGCACGAACCGCAGCAGGGTGGCGGCGAGGTTGGCGGCGACCAGCACGCCAAGCTCCAGCATGCGGGCGGGCGTCCTGGTCACGGCATGCAGGATCGCCAGGGTGCTGCTGGTCAGCACCAAGCCGAGCGCGAACACGGCCAGGCCCTGGAGGTGGTGGCGCCCGGCGCGGGCGACGCCGCGGACGGCGAAGGTGACGCGCCGGTTGACCGCGGTGTTGCCCACGGCGGTCAGCAGCAACGCGAGGGCATTGGCGACCTGCGCGCCCATCCAGTCGTGCAGCAGCACGAACAGCACCAGGTAGGCAAGCGTGCTTGCCACCCCGACCACGGCGAAGCGCAGCAACTGCCGGGCGAGGCCGCTAGGCACCCCCGGCAGCGGATCCGGGGCGCCCTCGGGGCCGTGGGCGGTGGCCGTCTGGCGGAGGGTACGCACCGGGATCTTCCCGCTGGCAAGCCCCCAGGCCAGGCGCCGCACGCCGCGCAGGTCGGCGAGGGCGGTCGCGACGATGTCCACGCGGGAGTCCGGGTCGTCGACCCAGTCCACCGGCACCTCGTAGATCCGCAGCCCCGCCCGCTCGGCGAGGACCAGCAGCTCGGTGTCGAAGAACCAGGCCGTGTCCTCCACCAATGGCAGCAACTCGCGGGCCCGGTCGGCGCGGATGGCCTTGAAGCCGCACTGCGCATCGGAGAACCGGGCCCGCAGGGTGGTGCGCAGCAGCAGGTTGTAGCAGCGGGAGATGATCTCGCGCTTGGGCCCGCGGACCACCCGCGACGACGCGTTCAGCCGGGTGCCGATGGCGACGTCGCTGTGGCCCGACAGCAGCGGGGCCACCAGCGGCAGCAGCGCGGACAGGTCGGTCGACAGATCCACGTCCATGTAGGCCAAAACGGTGGCGTCGCTTGCCCCCCACACGGCCCGCAGCGCCCGCCCCCGCCCCTTCTCGTCCAGGTGGACGGCGCGGACGCCGGGGAGCGAGGCGCTCAGCACGCGGGCGATCGGCCAGGTCTGGTCGCTGCTGGCGTTGTCGGCGATGGTGATGCGGAAGCTGAACGGGAACGACTCGGCCAGGTAGGTGTGCAGCCGGGTGACGCTGCGTTCGAGGTCGCGCTCCTCGTTGTAGACCGGGATGACGACCTCGACGGCGGGGGCTGCAGAGGGGGCGGCGGACGCCCCTTGCGACACGGCCGCTCCGGCCGCGAGGGGGGCCGCAAGGGGCGCCGCCATCTGGGACCGGCGGTCGGCTTTGCCTTCGCCTTCGCCGGTCACGGTGTGCTCCGTCGTCCTGGTCATGGCGCCACAGTGACCGCCCTAGCTGGGGGGCGGCTGAAGCCAACCTGTGAGTTCGCTGGAAAGCGGAGCGAGCCGGAAATACCGTGTATGAACGCCTTATAGGTGCCGGCTACACTCGCTCGGCGCCGACGTGGAAGACCGCCAGGGTCGCTGGTCTGTCGGTGTGGTTCCGCCAGCCGTGGCGAGTGCCGTTCTGGATGACCACGTCACCTTGGCGAAGATGCGTGAGGGCGCCGTCGTCCAACTCCAGCCAGAGCTCGCCGTCGAGGACAATCTGGTAGTCGACGGTCGGGGTCCAGTGCATGCCCGGGTTGTCAGGCTCGAACCGATCGGCGATCCCTGGAGTGGCGAGGCGCCCCTCGGCGTCGGCCGCCACCGGGTCGAAGCCCGGGTCGGCGTAGACGGAGTCCGGCGGGAAGGTCACGATGACGACGCAGGTGCCGCCGGGCTCGGGCACCTGGGAGCGGACCGCCGCGGTGGGGTCGGCGCCGTCCCGGCTGATCGGCTCGCCCGGCTCGGTCGCCCACAGCATGGTGGTGGCCATCATCGGGATGTGCACGAAGTCGTGGCTGCGGGGAGCGGGCCCGTCGCTGACGACGACGGCTTTCCCCTCAGCAGTGTGACCGGTGACCACGCGACGTATCTGCAACGGATACTCCTTTCAGTTCCATCAGTCCCATACGGCGGCGAATGCCGCCAGTTCCCGTGGGATGTCCGGTCCCATAGGGCCGTACAGCACCCCCTCCACGCCGGAGGCGGCAATCTCGTCGAGGCGTCGGCGCACCTCGCCCGGCGTGCCGGTGCCGGTCGTCCCGGCGATCAGCGTGCCGGTGACCAGCGGGCGCTCCAGGTCGGTCACCTCAATCAGGTGGCCGCGGTGGACCTCCAGGTGGCGGCGGCGCGGGTCGAGCCGCGCGACGGCCTGGTGGAACGCGGCCGACTCGGGCGCTTCGGCCACGATGCCGTGGTCGCCGATGTGCAGCTGGAAGGCGGCGTAGGGGCCGGCGGCGTGCAGCACCCGCTCGCTGCCGGGGTCCTCGCCCTCCTCCAGCACCGTGCCGTAGTACAGGACCTGCACGCGGCCCATGTCCGGCGGCAGCGGGTTGCTCCCGCGGTGGCTCAGGTTGGTGATGATGCCGTCACCGACGCGCTCAGCGGCGGCGTAGCCGCGCGGCCCGTGCGCGGCGATGCGGATGGGGAGGTCAGCCGGCAGCCGCACCCCGGCGCGGGTGCCGTAGCGCAGACCGATGACCGACCCGTCCCATTCGACCTCCTCGCCCCGCAGCAGCGCCCGCAGGGCAATGGTGTAGGCCTCCACCTCCGCCCAGCGGGCGGGCGGCTTGCCCAGCATGAGCTGGCTGGTGAAGCCCGCGCCAACGCCCACCTCGATGCGGCCGGGCGCCAGCGTGCTGAGGGTCGCCAGCGCCCCGGCGCTGGCGACGACGTGGCGCAGGCGCGGGGTGATCACCCCCACGCCGAGGCCGATCCGCGAGGTCCTGGCAGCCGCCAGGGCGAGCGTCACCCAGGGGTCGGCCAGGAACGCCGGCGAGTCGTAGACCAGCGCGCGGCGGTACCCGAGCGCCTCCGCCCGCTCGATGTGGGCGGGCGTCTCCATCGTCGGGGGAAACAGGCAGCCGAGTTCCATCCTTCGGGCTCCTCAACCTCGATTTCGCCAGTGTGGCCAGCCCTGGGCATGCCTTGACAAGCCATCAGGGCGCCTCCTAATGTCTCGTTCTGCGGACCAGGGTGACCGCATCCTGGAACATTATCTTCGGGTACGCAACGTCTTCAATCGCAAGGACTGGAGAGGAGCCAACGGTGGTCGTTGAACCCGCCACGGGACTCGTCTTCGTCGAGCTGAGCCACGTTTGGGGCGCTCACACCCCGGCATTCCCGGGTTATAAGGACATCCAGGTCCACCGGCTCTCCACTCACGCACAGTACGGCGTCCTGACCCAGCGCATCGTCACAGTGATGCACCACGGCACCCACGTGAACGCCCCCCTGCACCTGGTGGCTGGGGGGGAAAGCGTCGGCGACCTGCCGCTCGACCGCTTTTTCGGCAACGGCGTGGTGCTGCCGGTCCCCAAGGGCGAATGGGAGCTGATCGAGCCTGACGACCTGGAGGCCGCCCAGGCGGCCAGCGGCGAGCAGGTCCAGCCGGGCGACATCGTCCTGCTCAACACCGGCTGGCATCACGGCTGGTCCGACAGCATGGAGTACTTCGGCCACAGCCCCGGCCTCAGCGAGGCGGCGGCGCAGTGGCTGGCCGACCACCAGGTCAAGCTCGCCGGCATCGACACCGCCACCGTCGACCACCCCATGGCCACCTCACTGGCCCGCAACTACCGGGGCGTCGGCCCAATCGTCAGGGAGTTGCCGCGCCGCTGGCGCGCCCGCACCGGGCACGAGCCGCAGGAGGACTTCCCCGCGTGGATGCCCGCCCACCGGCTCCTGCTCGGCGCCGGCATCCCCACCATCGAGAACGTCGGCGGGGACCTCGACAGCGTCACCGGCATGCGCTGCGCCTTCCACGCCATCCCGTGGTATTGGCCAGAGGGTGACGCCTGCGTGATCCGCCTGGTGGCCATCCTCGACCCAACCGGCGAATACCGGCTGGAGAAAGGTTCCTGAGCTGATGGCTGGCACCCCTTCACCTTCAACCAGCACCGACGGCCTGCGGTTCTACAGCCTCAGCCACCCGCTGGGCCACAACATGCCGCAGTGGCCCTCCCCCATGGCCACGCCGCTGGTCACCAGCAGGCTCTACTACCACGCCATGCACGGCTTCTGTACCTACGAGTACGACGGCATCATGCACCGCGGGACCCACATGGACGTCCCGGTGCACGTGACCGCCAATACGCCCTACCTGCTCGACTTCCCGCTGTGGCGCTTCTTCGGCACCGGCGTGGCCATCTCGGTCCCGAAGGGCAAGTGGGGCGTGGTCACCCCCGACGACCTGGAGCGGGCCGAGCCCAAGATCCAGCCGGGCGACATCGTCATGATCAACACCGGCTTCCACCACTACTTCGGCGACAACGACCGCTACTACGCCTACTCCGGCGGCCTCTACAAGGAGGCGGCGCAGTGGCTGGTCGACAAGCAGGTCAAGCTGGTCGGCATCGACGTGCAGGCGCTCGACCACGCCCTCGGCACCCGCATGGTGGAGCACGGCCCCGGCCCGACCCACCCGCACCTGATGGAGGAGTACCGCGCCGAGACCGGCCGGGACGTGATGATGGACTTCCCCGACTGGGAGCCCGCCCACAAGACCATGCTGCTGGCCGGGATCCCCGGGGTGGAGAACGTCGGCGGCGACCTGGATGCGGTGACCGGCAAGCGCTGCACCTTCATGGTGTTCCCGTGGCGCTGGGCCAACGGCGACGGCTGCTCGGTCCGGGTGGTCGCGGTCATCGACCCGGAGCAGAAGTTCCGCATCCCGACGGGAACCCCGGTGGGAGCCTGAGATGGTGGCTGACGACGCGCTCCACAACCCCCTGTCGCTGTTCGACGTCTCCGGCAAGGTCACGGTGATCACCGGCGCCTCGGGTGCGCTCGGCCACGCGGTCGCGGTCGCCCTCGCCGCGCTCGGCAGCAAGCTGCTGCTGGTCTCCGGCTCCGAACAGGCCCTGGAGGCGGTCGCCGCCGAAGCCCGGGAGACCGCCGCAGCGCGCAACTCCGGCGGCGAGGTCCAGACCCTGGTGCGCCGGCCCGAGACCCTGGAGGACGCCGAGGTCATTATCAGTACGGCGGTGGCGGCGTTCGGCCAGGTGGACTCGATGCTGGTCGCCTCCGGCCTCAACCAGCCGGGCCCGATCGAGGAGCAGCCCTACGAGGACTGGCAGGCCGTCATGGACGCCAACGTCCGCGGCCCCTGGCTGCTGGCCAAGGTCTTCGGCCCGCACGTGTTCGCCCGGGGCGGCAAGGGCAAGCTGGTGCTGATCTCCTCGGTGCGCGGCCGCCACGGCCACCCGGTCGGCTACAGCGCCTACTGCACCTCCAAGGGCGCCACCGACGCCCTCACCAGGACGCTGGCGGTCGAGTGGGCAACGCGCGGGATCAACGTCAACGCCATCGCCCCGGCGGTGTTCCGCTCCACCCTCACCGACTGGATCTTCGCCGACACCAAGCTGGGCGAGGAGGCGCGGGCGCGCAACTACTCCCGCATCCCGATGAAGCGGCTCGGCGAGCCGCAGGACTTCATCGGCATCGCCCTCTACCTGCTGTCCGATGCCTCCGACTGGGTCACCGGGCAGATCATCTACGTGGACGGAGGGTACACAGCAGCATGACCGGTGAGCCGAGGGTCTCCATTGTGGGTGCGGGGTTGATGGGCGCGGGCATCGCCCAGGTGTTCGTGGCGGCCGGCCTGGAGGTCAGCATTTACGACCCGGCGCCGTCGGCGCTGGCCTCGGCGCCGGACCGGGTCCGGGCGGGGCTGGAGCTGCTCGATCCAGAGCGGGACAGCGGCGAGGCCCTGCGGCGGCTCGCCCTCAACACGGATCTGGCGGCCCTGGTGGAGGGCGCGGACCTGGTGATCGAGGCGGGCCCCGAGCGCGTGGAAGTCAAACGGGCCATCTTCGCAGACCTGGACCGGCTCGCCCCCGCCAGCGCGGTGCTGACGAGCAACACCTCCGCCATCCCCATCAAAGAGATCGCGCGAGACTGCGAGCAGCCCGAGCGGGTCATCGGCACCCACTTCTGGAACCCGCCGGCGCTGGTCCCGCTGGTCGAGGTGGTGCAGTCAGAGGCAAGCGAACCAACCCTGGTCGAGTGGACCATCCGGCTGCTCGGCCAGGTGGGCATGAAACCGGTGCACGTCAGGAGCGATACGCCGGGCTTTGTCGGCAACCGCATGCAGCACGCCCTGAAGCGCGAGGCGATCGCGCTGGTCGCCGAGGGTGTCTGCGACGCCGAGACGGTGGACGTCGTGGCCCGGTTCGGGTTCGGGGCGCGGCTTGGCATCCTCGGCCCCCTGGAGCAGTCGGACCTGGTCGGGCTTGGGTTGCTTCTGGACATCCACAAGACGCTGATGCCAGCCTTGAATCGCACGGCGGTCCCCCATCCCTACCTGGTGGAGAAGGTCCGCCGGGGCGAGACCGGCGCGGCGGTGGGTCACGGCTTCCGCGAGTGGACGCCCGAGGAAGCGGCCGCGCGCCAGGCGGAGGTGACCCGCGAGCTGGTCGCGGCGGCCCGGCGGCGCCGGGAGGCCGAGGCGCAGCAGTAACCGCAGGAACTATGCACGGAGCACGACGAGCAACCTGGCGAACCGACGGAGGAGGTCGACGATGACTCGGCTGGCGGGAAAGGTAGCGCTGGTCACCGGTGCCGGCGGCGGCATCGGCCGGGCGGCGGCGGTGCGCTTCGCGGAGGAGGGCGCGCGGGTCGGCATCACCGACCAGGACGCCGCCAACCTGGAGGAGACCGCCGCCGCAGTCAAAGCCGAATTCGCGAAGGTCGCCGGCACCGGCGACAGTGGTGCAGGCGATGGCGTCGTGCAGGTCGTCGGGGACATCGTCGACCCGGCCACGATCGACCAACTGGCCACGCAGACGGTGGAGCGGTTCGGCCAGATCGACGTGCTGTTCAACAACGTCGGCATCCTGATCCTGAAGTCGCTGGCCGACACCACCCCTGAGGACTTCGACCGGCTGATGCACGTCAACGTCCTGTCCCACCTGCTGGGGATCCAGCGGGTCGCGCCGGAGATGCGGCGCGCGGGCGGCGGCTCGATCATCAACGTCGCCTCCGTCGGCGGCCTGGTCGCCCTGCCGAACGTGAGCGCCTACTCGGCCTCGAAGTCGGCGGTGATCGGCCTGACCCGCTCGGCCGCGGTCGAGTTCGGCCCCGAGATCCGCGTCAACGCGGTCTGCCCCGGCGGCGTGGACACCCCGATGGCGCAACGCCACCTCGCCAGCTTCGAGGACAAGCAAGCGGCAATGAAGCTGCTCACCGGCCGCCAGATCATCAAGCGCTACGCCGAGCCGCGCGAGATCGCCGACGTGGTGGTGTTCCTGGCCAGCGACGAGGCCTCCTTCGTCACCGGGACGGCCATCGCCGCCGACGCCGGCCACACCACCTGGTAAGAGGAAGGCCCCAACAGTGGAGTTGGCAGAGGCGAACCAAGTGGTGACGGCGCCCGAGTGGGGCGACCGGATCGAGGTGCTGTCACCAACCCGGGTCCGGGTTGCCGCGCTGGACCGGCTCGGGGGGATCACGCCAGCGATGATCGACTGGTGGTTCGGCCGGATGGACGAGGAGACATATTTCAGGTTCCATCCGGTGGACCATCAGAAATTCGCGTGGGTGCGTGGCAAACAGCCGGGCAGCTACATCGGCGCGACGCACCTCACCTACCACTGCTACGGAGGGCTCGGCCCGGTGCTTCGCAGCCACATCACCTTCATCCCACCAAGGGAGCTACTCGATGAGGGCTTATTCGAGGCGCACGGGGTGGGCGCGGCGGTCTGCGCGGTGGTGCACCTGCTGGACGAGCACGACCGGCCCGAACAGGAGGAGGCCGGACGCTTCATGCACGTCGCGGTCGAGCGGGGGTATGGGACCGAGTTGCGGAGCTGCTGGTGGCTGACGGTCGGGCCCGACAGCGACGTGGAGCTGCTGACCACCGGGCGGCTGCGGCATGTGCACGAGGAGTTCGCCTACCTGACAGGCTTCCTGCCTGGACTCTATAAGGAGGAGGTGGGCCAGCGATGACGCTGCGGTTCGCGGCCAACCTGTCGATTCTGTGGACCGACCGGCCCTTCGCGGAGCGGTTCGAGCGGGCGGCCGCCGCCGGGTTCGACACGGTCGAACTGTGGTGGCCGGGGTTGGAGGCGGCCGAGGAGCTGCCCGAACTCACCGCTCGCAACCGGCTCGGGCTGGCGCTGCTCAACTTCGACGGCGGGGACATGGCGGCCGGCGAGCGCGGGCTGGCCAACGACCCGGAGCGCCACGAGCAGCTCCGCGCCAACATCCCGGCAGCGCTCCGGATCGCTGAGGCCTGTGGCTGCACGCGGCTGAACCTGCTGGTCGGCCAGCAGCACGACCGCGCCACCCTGGAACAGCAGCACGGCTGGGCGGCCGGCGAGGTCGCCTGGGCGGCGGATCAGGCCGCCCCGCGCGGCTGCGAGGTGCTGATCGAGGCGATCAACTCCTTCGAGAACGGCCCCTACCTGCTCACCACCACCGCGGCGGCGGCGGACTTCGCGCAGCGGGTCGGGCGGCCCAACGTCCGCCTCCAGTACGACGCCTACCACATGCAGCGCATGGAGGGGAACCTCACGGCGACCATCGACACGTACTGGCCGCTGGTCAGCCACATCCAGATCGCCGACGCGCCCGGCCGCAACGAGCCGGGCACCGGCGAGATTAACTACCGGTACGTCCTCGATCACATCGAGCGCAAGGGCTACGACGGCTTCGTCGGGCTGGAGTACCGGCCTTCCACCGGGAACGCCGACGACTCCTTCGGCTGGCTCGACACGCTCGGACGACCGCGTGGGAGCAGAACATGAGCAGCAACAGCAGCGGGACCGTCGGCTTCATCGGCCTCGGCGTCATGGGCCGCCCGATGGCGGAGAACCTCCTCCGCGCCGGGGTCGACCTCGTCGTCTGGAACCGCAGCCAGGAGCCGCAGGAGGCGCTGGTCGCGCAAGGCGCGACCGGGGTCGTCACCATCCAGGACGTCGGCAAGCGGGCCGACGTGATCATCACCATGCTGGCCGACGATCTGGCAGTCCGCGACGTGATCCTGCACCGCCTGGTGCTGCTGCCAGCCGCCAGGCCCGGATCGCTGATTATCGACATGAGCACGGTCTCGCCCGCGATCAGCCGCGAGATCGCCGAGCGCGCGGCCGGCAAGGGCATCCACACGCTCGACGCCCCAGTCAGCGGCGGCGACGTCGGCGCGCGGGAGGGCACCCTCTCGATCATGGTCGGGGGGGAGGCCGCCGACCTGGAGCGAGCCCGGCCCTTGCTGGAGATCCTCGGCGGCAGCATCGTCCACGTCGGGCCGGCAGGAGCCGGCCAGGTGGTCAAGGCCTGCAACCAGCTGCTGGTGGCGATCACCATCGCGGGGGTGAGCGAGGCGCTGGTGCTCGGCTCCAAGCTCGGCGTCGCGCCCGGCGCCATCCTCGAGGTGCTGTCGCGGGGGCTGGCGGGCAACCGCGTGATGGAGCTCCGCCGCGACAACTTCCTGGAGCACCGCTTCACCCCCGGCTTCAAAGTCGACCTGCACCACAAGGACCTGGACATCGCCCTGGCCAGCGGCGGCCAGGCCAACGTCCCCCTGGCCCTCACCGCCGCCGCGCAGCAGCTCCTGCGCCAGCTCCGCGCAGCAGGGCGTGGCGGCGAGGACCACTCCGCCATCCTCGCCGCCGTCGAGGCCCAAGCCGCGCACCGCATCGGCACCCCGACCGCCACAGGCGCCACAGAGGAGCAAGGGGAGTCGCCATGACCATCCCGACCGGCTCCGCGTTCATCAACGCGCTGGTCTCCGGCCTGCTGCTCGGCGGGCTGTTCGCGGTCACCGCGCTGGGCCTGTCGCTGGTCTTCGGCGTGATGCGCCTGATCAACCTGGTCCATGGGGAGCTGATCGTGTTTGGCGCCTACCTGGCGCTGGAGCTGACCCGCCACAGCCACGTCACGCCCCTGCTGACCATCGTGGTGGTGGCCCCGGTGCTGTTCCTGGTCGCCGCGCCGGTGCAGCGGCTGCTGCTGGAGCCGCTGATGGCCAAGGGCCCGGAGCCGGCGCTGCTGACCACCTTCGGGCTCTCGGTGATCGCCCAGAACCTGTTCGTGCTGGTCTGGTCGGGTGACGTGCAGTCCCTGCCGGCCCGTTACGCCACCGGTGCGGTGAAGGTCCTGGGGCTGCGGATCGCCGACATGTATCTGATTTCGTTCGCGGTGGCGCTGGTGCTGTGCGGGCTGCTCCACCTGATGCTGCAGCGAACCCGCCTCGGCCTGCGGATCCGCGCCAGCTCCGAGGACGCCGAGGTCTCCGACGCGCTCGGCGTGGACGTGCGCCGCGTGCACCTGTTCGTCTACGGGCTGGCGGCGGCCTGCGCGGCGATCGGCGGGGTGCTGGTCGGGATCACCTTCAGCTTCACCCCGACGACCGGCCTCACCTACCTCTTGACCGGGTTCGCGGTGGTGGTGCTCGGCGGGCTCGGGTCGGTCAAGGGCACCCTGCTCGGCGCGCTGCTGCTGGGCGTGATCGAGAGCGTCGGCGGGGCGTTCTTCGGCGACGGCTACCGCGACTTCATCGGCTTTGTCGCCTTCCTGATCGTGCTGTCGGTCCGGCCGCAAGGCCTCTTCGGGCGGCAGGAGGCGGTGCGGCAATGAAGGCGGTCAAAGCGACGCGGGGGATGCGCACGAGCGGGCTGGTCACGCCCCGCCGGATCGTGCCGCTGGTGCTCTGCGCCGCGGTGCTGGTGGCGTTCATCTCGGCGCCGCAGTGGGCCAGCCAGTACCAGCTGCTGGTCGGCTTCGAGGTCCTCCAGCTCGCCGCGCTCGCACAGGCGTGGAGCATGCTGGCCGGCTACGGCGGTGTGGTGTCGCTGGCGGTGTCGGCCTTCGTCGGGGTCGGCGCCTACGCGACCGCCAAGCTGGCGGTCGCCGCCGGGCTCGGGATCCTGCCGTCGATCCTTGCCGGCGGGCTGTTCGCGGTGGTGTTCGCGGTGATCGTGGCGGTGCCGCTGCTGCGCTTCCGCGGGCTGTACTTCACCATCGCCTCGCTGGTGCTGGCGCAGGCGCTGGCGATCTTCATGTCCAACTACAACGGCCTCGGCGGCAACCACGGCATCACCCTGCTGAGCGCCGCGCCGACCCAGGCCCAGGTCTACAACTTCTCCCTGGTGGTCGCGATCGCGGCGACGCTGGCGGCCTGGTGGATCGTGCGCAGCCGCCTCGGCCTCGGGCTGATGGCGATCCGCGACGACGAGGAGGTGGCCGAACGGGTCGGCGTCGCCACCTTCCGCACCAAGCTGGTCGGGTTCGCCCTGGCGGCGCTGGTGATGGGCCTGGTCGGCGGGATCCAGGCACAGCGGGTCGGCTACATCGAGCCGCTGGGCGCCTTCAACCTCAACTGGACCATCGAGTCGATCAACGCCGCGATCATCGGCGGCGTCGGCACCATCGCCGGGCCGCTGCTCGGCTCGGCCGCTTCGATCGCGCTCTCTGAGAAGCTCGCCAACTACCCCGAGCTGCATCTCATCTTCGTCGGGGTCATCCTCATCGTGATCATCCGCCTGGCCCCCGCCGGCCTGTGGGGCACCGCGCTGCGGCTCGCACGCCGCTGGCGGCAGGGCGCGGCGGCACCCGCCCGTGCGGCGGCGGCCGGGGCCGTGGCCGGAGCCGTGGCCGGGGCGCAGGCGGTCGTGACGCCGGCGGCAGCCGCCAATCCCGGAGGGAACGCGGACGCCGCCGACGGCGACGCGACGGCGACGGCACGACCCGCACGCCCCTCCTGCGGGCCGCCAGGGTCGGCAAGCGCTACGGCGGCGTCCACGCGGTCAACGGCGTCGACCTGCAGATCCGCGCCGGGGAGGTGCTTGGCGTCGTCGGCCCCAACGGCGCCGGCAAGAGCACCCTCATCGGCCTGCTCTCCGGCGCGATCGCCGGGGACGGCCAGGTCGAGCTGTTCGGCGAGGACGCCAGCGGCCTCGGCGCCCAGGCCCGCGCGCGGCGCGGGATCGGCCGCACCCACCAGGTCCCGCGGCCGTTCGGGCAGCTCACCGTGCTGGAGAACCTCATGGTCGCCCAACTGCACGGCGCCCGGCGGGGACGGCGGGCCGCACGCGCCGAGTGCCGCCGCATCCTGGCGCGCTGCGGCCTGCTGGAGTACGCGGGCGTGCCCGCCGCCGACCTCGGCCTGCTGCGCCTCAAGCGCCTGGAGCTGGCCCGGGCGCTCGCCGTGCACCCGCGCATCCTGCTGCTCGACGAGATCGGCGCCGGCCTGATCGAGGCGGAGCTGCGCGAGCTGATCGCCCTCATCCAGTCGCTGCGCGACGAGGTCGAGGCGATCCTGATCGTCGAGCACGTCCTCGACGTGATCCGGGAGTGCTGCGACCGCCTGATCGTCCTCGACGGCGGCAAGCTGCTGGTGGAGGGCGACCCCGACCAGGTGCTGCGCGACCCGCAGGTGGCAGCCGTCTACCTCGGCACCTCCGGCGGCGGCGAGGTCGCGACGCTGCGCGACGGCACCGCCGCCGGCGACGGCCGCCGCGGCGGCGAGCGCCCGATCCTTGAGGTCAAGGGCATCGCCGCCCAGTACGGGCACTTCCGGGCCCTCCACGACGTCTCCCTCTCGGTCGCGGCCGGCGAGGTGCTGGCGTTGCTGGGTGCCAACGGCAGCGGCAAGACCACCACCGCCCGGACGATCAACGGGATGCTGCCGATCAGCGCCGGGGAGATCTGGTTCGACGGCCAGCGGGTCGACGGCCGCGCCGCCCACCAGATCGTCCGCCAGGGCGTGGCCCACTGCATGG
Source organism: Actinomycetota bacterium (assembly GCA_036395655.1). Taxonomy (GTDB): domain Bacteria; phylum Actinomycetota; class CALGFH01; order CALGFH01; family CALGFH01; genus DASWDC01. The sequence goes on from DASWDC010000124.1 coordinate 16,495, forward strand.
AGGGCCGCCGCATCTTCGCCGACCTCACCGTCGAGGAGAACCTGATCCTCGGCGCCCGCACCGCCAACTCAAAGGCCGAGCTGGAGCGCCGCCTGGGCGCCGTCTACGAGCTGTTCGAGGCGCTGCGCGAGCACCGCGACAACTCCGGCGCGGCGCTGTCCGGCGGCCAGCAGCAGATGCTCGCCATCGGCCGCGCGCTGATGGCCGACCCGCGCCTGGTGATCTTCGACGAGATCTCCCTCGGCCTCGCGCCGATCATGGTCGGCCGCCTCTACCAGGCGCTCGCCGAGATCAATGGGCGCGGCGTCGCCATGATCGTGATCGAGCAGAACGTCGAGCGCGGCCTCGCCCTCGCCGACCACGTCGCCGTCCTGGAAAAGGGCCGGGTCGCCCTCACCGGCACCCCCGCCGACGTCCGCAGCGACGACCGCCTCGTCAGCCTCTACGTCGGCGAGGCCCGCGGCTGACCTCAGCAAAGAACAGCCGTCGGGGCCTCATCCCGCTAGACTTTCAGCCGAGAGCGCTGAGCCGAGGGAGCCGCGTGTGAACGTCGAAGCATCCGACATGGTCACCATCCCCCGCGCCGAGCTGGATGCGATGCAAGCTGAACTGAGGCGCCTGCGACGCCAGGTCGGGCGAGGCGTGGCCATGCGACGCATTCAGGCCGATCCCGGCCCCGGCGACGAGGTACCCACGTTCACCCGTGCGGAGCTCGCCGGAGCCTGGGGAATCCGTGAGTGACCGCCTCGTCCGCTTCCCCGGCACCTCCTGGGACGAGATCGACGCCCTGCCGCAACCCTTGCGGTGGGTAGTTCAACGCACGATCTTCCATCTGCTTGACGAGCCGGCCCCAACCCTCGCCGAGCCGTTTCCTGATGACGATCCGCTGCCCGGCGCATACGAACTGCACTTGCCTACCGATGGTGTGACGATCTGGTACACCGTCACGATGCACGAAGGCCAAGAAGTCATCAGCGTGCAACACGTCAGCCTCGACACCTGACCCGACCGCCCGGAGAGCGCGCCGCAGCGGAGCTCGGCTAGCACGCGAACGCGGAACGCTCACTCAGACGGCGGGTGGGGGGACGACTTCGGTGGCGCGGATGGAGGGCCAGCTCCAGAGGGCCTTGAGGATTTCGATGTGGGCGCGTTCGATGAAGGCGCGGACCAGGGAGGACATCAGGGCGGCGTCGCGTTTGTCGAGGGCGCCGACGTAGTCCTGTTCGCCGCCGGGGAACCATTCGCGGGGCGGGGAGACCACGTAGACCATGGTGAAGACGCGGGCCATCTCGTTGGAGAGGCGCTGGTAGATCTCGACCAGGCGATCGTTGCCGGTGGCCTGGGCGAGCAGCAGGAAGCTCTCGTGGGCGGTGCCGATCCACTCGGCGGCGGGGGGAAGCTTGCGGCTCTTGGCGATCCGGCGCTGCTTCATGAAGGCCTGGCGAATCTGCTGGTGCTGGGTCTGGGTCATGTTCTCGACGGCGAGCTTGACCAGCTCGGGGCCGACGATGCGCCAGACGCCGAAGAGGTCGTCGACCACTTTGATCGTCAGCGGGGCGACCTGGTAGCCCTTGCGCGGCATGGTGACGACCAGACCCTCGTTGTCGAGGCGGGCGAGGGCCTCGCGGACGGGAGTCACGCCGAAACCGAGCTCGGCGGCGAGCTGCTTCTCGGTGAAGCGCTGCCCGGGGGCCAGCTCGCAGCGGACGACGCGGCCGCGGATCTCGGCGTAGGCGGCGTCGGAGAGCGGGACCCGCGGCGCTGCCGGGGCGGCGGCTGCTGCTGCTGCAGCGCGGGCCTTGCGGACCACTCGCGGATCTTTCATGTACGAGTCGATCTCTGGCACCGCTGGCACTGGCGCCGGCTTCGAGCGGGCGGGACTCATTGGCAGCATCTCCTCATACGGCGCATTGTTCCCGGGCGACGGCAGCGGCGCAACCGCCGCCGGACTGGAACTCGGGCATCTGATATATCATCAGCTCCAACTTTAGACCTCACAGACCTGGCGGTCAGCAATGCGGCTCACGGGCAAGATCCTGTGGCGTGGCGAGCCTGGCTACGAGGAGGCCCGGCTGAAGCCAGCACGGGCCGAGATGGACTGGAACGCCCGCCGCGTCGACCGCTACCCGGACGCGGTGGTGCGGGCCACCAGCGACCAGGACGTGGTCGCGGCGGTGCGGCTCGCCCGCCAGCGGGGCCTCAAGGTCAAGGCGCGCTCCGGCGGCCACAGCTGGGTGGACGCGAGCATCCGCGACGGCGGCATCCTGGTCGACCTCTCCCAGCTGGACGAGGTGGTGGTCGACCCGGAGACCCGCACCGCCTGGGCCGGGCCGGGGGTCAAGAGCCAGGAGCTGTTCCCCCACCTCAAGCCGCACGGCCTCTGCTTCCCCTCTGGTTTCCCCTCTGGCGGCTGCCGCGACGTCGGCCTTGGCGGTTACGTCCTGCAGGGCGGCTTCGGCTTCAACGGCGGCCGCATCGGCCTCGCCGCCATGAACGTGCTCGCCATGGACGTGGTCACCGCCGGCGGCGAGCTGGTTCGCGCCGACGAGACCACCAACCCCGACCTGTTCTGGGCGGCGCGCGGCTCCGGCTCCGGCTTCTTCGGGATCGTGACCCGCTTCCACCTGCGCCTGCACCCGCTCCCCGGCGCGGTGCGGACCCGCGCCTGGTTCTTCAGCGC